>CAZDDH010000054.1:0-41906 GCA_964504165.1 uncultured Rickettsiales bacterium
GGCTCACCCCTACATCTTGTGGCAGGAGGCGCTAACCGTCTACCCCCCTTTCTTTTTTTTCCGACTTTTCTGCTTTCCAGTATAAGATATTGCACAACGAATTGACAACGTCTTTACAAACGTCTCCAATCCCGTCATGATCGATCCATAGGCCTTGGAAACGAGGCCCTGAACATACGGACAGCAGAGGGGTTGGCCGCGAAGAGGGCGACTGCCTTTTGTTCCGGATCCGCAAGGAGCTGGAACGTTGGCAGTCGCCCCTCTTTTTTTTTGACTGCCGCCCTGCACACAAGGTGGACCAAAGCGGTAAAATGGTTCTGTGGGTAGGGGATGGAGACTCGTCAATGACCGGTGCAGATCCATCGAATCGGAAGATCATCGTCGTCGATGATTCGAATACCGTTCGAACCTGGACCAAGTTCGTCCTGGAAAAAGCTGGGTATCAGGTCATTGCCTCGGACAACCCCGTGCTGGTTCCCAACATCGTCTTCAAAGAGCGCCCAGCCCTGCTGTTACTCGACGTCGAGATGCCCTTGCTGGACGGCGACCGCCTGTCGGAGATCCTCAAGGGTGGCAAGTACGCCCCCACGATCGTGCTGTACTCCAGCAAACCCAAGGACGAGCTCATGGAGCTGGTGGAGTCTTCCGGTGCCGATGGCTACATGGAGAAGACCTCCGACCCCAACGACCTGATCATCCAGGTCAACGACTGGTTCACCCGGCTGGTCTGATCCGTCGAAATCAACGCAACGATCGCGTCACGGAGTGGCGGGTGCGGAGCTGTACACGACCTCCCCGCCGATGACCGTCTTCGTGACGAAGATCTCGTCCAGGTCGGTGGGTTCGACGGTGATGGGATCCCCGCTGAATACTGCGAAGTCGGCCTGCTTGCCCGCCTCCAGGGAGCCGCGTTGCTCCTCGTCGAAGCTGGCGTAGGCTGCATCGATGGTGAAGCCGGCGAGGGCCTCTGCGACGGTGAGGCGCTGTTCGGGGTACCAGCCCCCCGCCGGTTTGCCGTCCGACGACTGGCGGGTGACCACGGCTTGCACACCGGACATGGGTGAGCCGTACTGCATCATCAGCGTGGCTAGCGGCAGGTGCCCGGAGTGTTCCCGCAGGGTGCGCACGGCGTATGCATCCTTGATGCGCGCCGCACCCAATCGATCCTCGGCCCAGGCCATGTCGGCGATGGCCGCCGGAGCGAGGCACACCGGGATGATCCCCAGGGCTTCGATGCGCGGCAAATCCTGGGGATCGACGATCTGCAGGTGTTCGATGCGCCAGCGGAGATCCGTACCGCCCTTGCCAAGGACCTTCTGGTAGGTGTCGAGCACCGTGCGCACCGCCCGGTCACCGATGGCGTGTGTGCTCACCTGGAAACCCGATCGGTGAGCCCGTTCACACACGTCCTCCAGATGCTGCGCCTGGGTTACCAGCCCCCCGGTCGAACCAGGATCGTCGGCGTAGGGTTCCAGCAAGGCCGCACCGCGGGACCCCAGCGTGCCATCGGCAGTCAGCTTGATCCCGCGGATGGTCAGGTGCCCACCCCTATCCCCGATAACCGGACCCCGGCGGATGTACTCATTGAGCACACCTCCCCGATCACCCAGCAGGACGTGTACGCGCATCTTCAGCTGGCCCGAGTCGGCAAACTTCTCCAGTGCCCGGATCTGGGCGAGATCGAGGCCGCCGTCCACCACCGCGGTAAATCCCCGTTCCAGGTACACCCGCTGGGCCACGTCCAGCTGCCGGGCGCGCAACTTGTTGCCCGGCTTGGGGATGACCGCGCTCACCAGGTCCATGGCGTTGTCCTGCAATAGGCCAGTGGGATTACCCCGCTGGTCGCGGATGATCTTGCCGCCCTCCGGGTCCGGTGTGGCACCGGTGATCCCCGTACGCTGCATGGCTGCGGCGTTGAGCCAGTACAGGTGCCCGCCGATTCGCAGTAGATGGACGGGGTTGGCGTCGCAGCCGGCCAGGTCGGCGGCCGTGGGCAGCTCCTGCTCTTCCCACAAGGTATGGTCCCAGCCGAAGCCGTAGATCCACTCGCCGGGCTCGGCCAGCTTGCACGCCTCCTGGGTCCGCTCGCTCGCTTCGCCGACCGATCCCACCCCGGTGAGATCGACGGCGAGGATGTGACGCCCCAGCTCGGCGAGGTTGCCGATGGAGTCCGTCATGCCCGGAAGGACCGTGGCGGCGCCCAGATCGACAATCTTGGTCTCGGGCCCACGGTAGGCCTCGGCCCCGGCGTCATCGCCGACGTACACCAGCTGCCCACCCCGTATGGCCAGCGCCTGGGCCCGGGACGACTTGCCGTCCATGGTGTGCACGTTCCCGTTCAAGTAAAGCGTGTCTGCAGGCTCGGCCGTTCCCTTGTCGTTGGCTGTTCCGCACCCGCACAGCGCGGGCAGCAATGCCTGCAGCAGGATCAGAACCCCGATCAGTAGTCGAGGGATAGCCTCGCTCGAGAAACGCTCCATCCCGGTGAACACCCCTGTCCTCTCTGTGGATTTTCCCACAAATGACCCCGTGGGTGTTACTCCCAGATCTCGAGGATCCTCACCGGCTGCTGCCCACCCGCACGCCAGGATTGCACGAGCAGCTCCCGGCCCTTCCCCTGGCGCGCGTAGATCACCTGGCAGGAGCCCACGTGCTCGGCCCAGGCCCGGGCAAAGATGTCGGCGGTGGTCCGGTCGCCCCCCAGGGCCGACGGCACGGGCCAGACTCGCAGCGATCCTTCCAGCAAGACGTAGCGCGGGTAACGCACCGGCCCCAGCAGCTCGGCTGCCGCCTCGGCGAAGCGCTTCGATTGCTCCGGATCTCCCTCGATCCAATGGTGCGCTCCCTGCTGACGCAGGGGATCGCTGACCAGGCCAGTCTCCCTCAACGCAGTATCCAGGGCCCGGATGGCCGAACCCGTCACGTCCCTGTTCTTCCACCGATTGAGGGCCATCCATCCGGCGGCCAGCACCGTGGCTGCCGCCAACGGCATCACGACCGCGGCCCCCACTCCGACGCTGATGGGGATCGATCCGAGCCAACCCACCGCCGCCGCCCCGGCAGCGCCCCCGGCCACCACCGAGGTCGCCAGCCCTCCCACGGCGGTCACCAGCGCGTTGCGGCCCTGCCGCCGCCGCCGGCTCACCAGCGCGGTGTGGCCCGGTGGCAGGGGACGCTCGGGTGGACGGGCGGCCTGCACCCGATGGGCCTGGTGCCGGGATGGCGGAGCCTCGAATCGCCAGCTGTGGCGATCGACGTAGGCCTTGCCCACGGACCAGCGCGGGATCACCTGATCCATGTGCTGGACCCGTTCGATCATGCGCTGGCGGATGGACTCGGTCTCCTCGGCCACCCGCACCACGTCCTCCTCGAGGCGGGGATCGATGCGGTCCACGCCGGCACGGATCCGGCCCCGATCATCGATCCCCAGCGTGTTGCGATGACGCAGCGCCAGCCGCTTGAGCATGCGGTCACCGCCCTGCACGCCCGGGATCAGCGGGACCACCTCCCACAGGGAGGCGACCTTCCCCGGATCCGCAGGGTCCTGCCGCAACGCCCGGCCCCGCACCTGATTGACGGTGACCGACGCGGCGATGCCGGTGAGGTCCACCACACAGTTGACCGCCGGGCAGTCCCACCCCTCCCCCAGCAGGTGGCGGGTGCCCACCAGACAGCGTGTGATGCCGTCGGTGAGCAGGCCGGTGGCAAAGGCGACCCGCTGGGCCGTGGGCCAGCCGGAGATATCCACCTCGTTGTGGTCTCCGCTGCGGCGGCAAGGCAAGCCAGGAACCAGCGGCTGCACCCGGGGCCAGAGATCGTCATCCACCCAGAAAGCCTTCCCGGTGACCAGGATCGGGTCCAGCTCGTCCGTGACCGGATCGGACACCAGCGCGTGCAACACCTGGCGCGCGGACAGTCGGGACCCCAACACGTCGCGATCCGTGAGCACCAGCGCCCGCAGGAACTCGCTGCGCGCCCGGGCCTCGACGGCCAGCAGCTGGACGAGCCCACGGACCCGGCAGCCGCTGGTGGCCAGGCTGCGGAAGGCCACGTCGTCCTTGAGCACCAGTCCCCGCCCCGCCGGACGGAAACCAGCCCCCTTGACCGCCTCGCGCACGATGGGGCGCTCCCGGTCGAAGGCCCACAGCAGCTGGACCCTATCGTTGAGGGTCAGCGGCCGGTTCAACTCGGCGTCGATGGGGAGGTCCGCCGGCAGGGAGCGGCCCCGGGCACGGCGGGCACGGCAGAGAGCGACCAGTAGTCCCTTGTCGTGTACGAAGCGCTCCTCGGTGAGCTCCCACAGGTCCTCTTCCAGGCGACGATCGATCCAGGGCACGAGCTCCGGTTCCAGGGTGCGCTCGGCGGCGGAGAGGATGCCGTCGGCCTCGCCCAGCTCAGGCACATCGTCCATGTCCGCGATGACCGGCCAGACCAGGTCCAGGAAGGGGCACAGGTGGCCGTCGCGCACCAGGGGCGGTGCCAGGATCTCCACGGGCTGCGAGCCCACCACCTGGACAAAACGTTCCCAGCCGCTGCTGCCCAGCGGCGGCGTCCCGGTGAGCCCCAGCACCCGATGGGAGGGCCCGAACTGCTCCAGCAGCTGCCGCCCCCAGGCCCCCCCCAGGTGGTGCGCCTCGTCCAGCACCACCAGGGCTCCGTCGGCCAGGGGCGCGCCGGCGGCATAGGTGGCCACCCGGGCCGGGGCTTCTACTCCCGCTTCCAGGGTGACGAGGACGTCGGCGACCCGGGCCTCCCATTGCTGGACCAAGGCGGTCGTGGGGACCCGCACCTCCAGCGCACACTCGAGGTCGCAGGCCACATGGAGCGCACAGTGGGTCTTGCCAGCGCCCGGCGGCGCCACTAGACAGATGCGAGAACCCGGTTCCGTGAGGGCTTCGAGCAGCCTGGCGACGGTGCGTTTCTGGTACCGACGGAGCCGGACTCCAGCCCCCAGCTGGGCCCAGGCTTGACTTTCTCCATCTGGCACGACGGCCCTCGCTTGTCCATCAAGGCCGTGGAACATTTCGGCCGAGTTTGGTAGGGGGCAGACCCTACCGGCATCGCCCGAAACGCCCCACAACCTTACTGTCCGGCGCGATCATCCGTCGCCAGACGGAGAGAGTCGAGCCGGTGTGTCGATTCCTTATCAATCACGTGTGGAGTGTGTCACGAAGTCACGGTCCCCGGCGACGGCCACCGATGCAGGGGGTATGATTCGCAGGCATCCTCAGGGACGTTCGAGGGAGGTTCCATGGCGCTCAGGGACACGATGGCCATCATTCTCGGCGGAGGGCAGGGCTCGCGGCTCTACCCGCTGACCAAGCTGCGATCCAAGCCGGCCGTACCCATCGGCGGTAAATACCGTTTGATCGACATCCCCATCAGCAACTGCCTCAACGCCGGCATCCACAACATCTACGTGCTGACGCAGTTCATGTCCGTCTCCCTGCACCGGCACATCCAGCAGGCCTATCGCTTCGATGTCTTCTCCGACGGGTACGTCCAGATCCTAGCCGCCCAGCAATCCAGCGAGGGCATGGACTGGTTCCTGGGAACGGCGGACGCCGTGCGCAAGCAGCTGCACCGGTTCGTCAACAGCACCGCCGAGGACATCCTCATCCTCTCCGGCGATCACCTGTACCGCATGGACTACGCTCGTTTCGTGCGGGCTCACCGGCGCAACCGGGCCGACATCTCCATCGCGGTGCAGCCGGTCACCCGGACCGACGCCACACGGTTCGGCATCCTGCGCACCAACTCCGCCGACCGCATCACGGCGTTCCAGGAAAAACCGGCGGAGGCCGAGCTGGATGGCCTGGAGTCCGTCCCCGGTACGGATCGCCCCTTCCTGGCATCGCTGGGCATCTACATCTTCCGGCGTGAGGTGCTCAAGGACCTCCTCGAGAACACCGACGTCGACGATTTTGGCAAGCACATCATCCCCGCGGCCATCGACGAGCGGCGTGTGTTCGGCTACCTCTTCCGGGATTACTGGGAAGACATCGGGACCATCCGCAGCCTGTACGAGGCGAACCTGGCGCTGACCGTGCCGCGGCCCCGCTTCGATTTCTACGACTCCAAACACCCCATCTATACGCGCGCCCGGTTCCTGCCTTCCTCCCGCGCGGACGGCTGTGACCTGCAGGCGACCGTCCTGGCCGACGGCTGCCAGCTGGAGGGGATCCGATCCCGCGACAGCATCATCGGCCTGCGCAGCAGCATGGGCCGGGACGTGGCGTTCACCCGCTCGATCAACATGGGAGCCGACTTCTACGAGACCCCCAAACAACGCCGGGAGAACCGCAAACTGGGCCGCCCCGACGTGGGGATCGGCCCCGGCTGCCGCATCGAGGGCGCCATCATCGACAAGAACGCCCGCATCGGCGCCGGCGTGATCATCCACCCCCACGCCGCCGGCGAGGAGGACGTGGACACGGAAAACTACGTGATCCGGGACGGCATCGTGGTGGTGCCCAAGAACGCCACACTGGAGGATGGGACGGAGATCTGACTCAGGGCCCCTGGTAGACGATCTCCCCCCCTACCACGGTCATCAGCACCTCGGTCTCCAAAATGGCCGCCGGCTCGATCTCGAACAGGTCCTCCGACAGCACCACGAAATCCGCCAGTTTGCCCTCTTCCAGTGTGCCCAGCAGTTCCTCTTGGTACTGGGCGTAGGCGGCATCGATGGTGAAGCCCCGCACGGCCTGTTCCATGGACAGACGTTGATCGGGAAGCCAGCCGCCGGCGGGTAATCCCCGATGATCCTGACGGGTGACCGCCGCGTAGATCCCCCACAGCGGGTCGGCGGACTCTACCGGAGCGTCCGAGCCCATCGGCACGCGGACACCACCATCGACGAAGGAACGCCAGGCATACGAGCCGTCCAGACGCCCGGTGCCAAGCCGATCCTGAACCCAGTCCATGTCCGAGGTGGCGTGGGTCGGCTGCATGGAGGGGATCACACCCAACCCGGCAAACCGCGGCAGATCCAGGGCGTGCACGATCTGGGCGTGCTCCACCCGCAGGCGTAAATCTCCGCTGCGGGTCTCGGTAGCTTTCTCGTAGGCATCCAGGATCACCCGCACGCCGTGGTCCCCGATGGCGTGGGTCGCCACCTGGAAGCCGGCATCGAGGGCACGGCAGGTGAGCTCCTCCAGCCGCTGCGGTTCACTGACCAGCTGGCCCCGCCAGCCCGGCTCGTCGGCATAGGGCTCCAGCAGCGCGGCGCCCCGGGACCCGAGCGCCCCGTCCGCGTAGAGCTTGACGCAACGGGCAGTGTAATGGTGGTCGTGCAGGCCGATCTGAGGCCCCTGCTGCAGGCGCTGCTGCAACAGCGTCTCGTCTTGGCCCAGCATGGCGTAGATACGGATCTGTAGCTTGCCGGCGGCGCCGAGTTCGTCGAACAGATCCAGGGTGCTGCCCGGTACGCCCGCGTCGCCGAAGCCCGTCAACCCCATGGCCAGGCACTCCCGCTGGGCCCTCAGCGCCCAGCGCTCGGTCTGCTCCCTGGTGGCGCCCGGCAGCCGGTCGGACACCAGCAGCTTGGCGTTGTCCAGCAGGATCCCGGTGGGTTCCCCGCCGGCGTCCCGCATCAGCCGTCCACCGTCCGGATCCGGGGTCGCGGCGGAGATGTCGGCACGCTCCATGGCCCGCCGGTTGACCCACCAGGCGTGCCCATCGACCCGGGACAGATAGACCGGATGGTCGGGGCAGATATCCAGATCACGCCAGCTGGGCAGGACCGGCTCGTCCCAGGTGGTCTCGTCCCAGCCGCGGCCGTAGACCCACGAGCCCGTCGGGGCGGCGGCACAGGCCTGCCCGGTCAACTCCCGGACGCGATCCAGGGAGCCGGCGCCGCTGAGATCCAGGGTATCGAGCACCCGCCCCAACCCCAGGAAGTGGGCGTGGGCATCGATGAAGCCGGGGAGCACCGAGTCCCCGTCGAGATCGGTCACGATGCTCCCCTGATCGGCGTAGGCCATCGCACCCGGTGTATCGCCCAGGTACACGATGCGGCCACCCCGGGCGACGAGGGACTCCACCCGGGGCTGCGCGGGGTCCAGGGTCCGGATCGATCCACCGATGAAGACCCGGGTGACGAGGGCGGGGTCCGGATCGGCGGTGGGGGACGATGCAACGCCGCGCCCCCTGCAGCCAGTGACTGTCGCGGAACAACAGAACAAGACCAGGGCCGCCGCCAGGGTGCTCATGGCCCGCGGACGCCCGCTGTGCACCTAGTCGTCCCCTTGTTCCACCGGCGTGCAGGCCCAGTGCGGCAAGGACGAAACCTCGGCGCCGGGATCCTCGGTGCCGAAGAAGAAATCCTGCGTGGAGGCGCTGGGGCGGTCGCCGACGTCGTACCTCCCCGCCCCCCGCGCCTCGGCGATGATGGCGGACAGATCCGCTTCCATCCCCAGGCGCACCCGCACGTATCGCAGCGCGTGGTAGAGGTGCAGCGTGGTCTCGAAGCGATCCTCAGGGTTGCGCCCGATGCATCGTTCGAAGACCTGGGCCAGATCGGGGCACAGCTCCCGCACCTTGGCCGGATCGCCCTTGGGATCCGCCCGCATCACGGCGGTCATGACCGTGGCCAGCGAACCGTGGAACAGGCGCTCGCCGGTGACCATCTCGTAGATCACCGATCCCAACGAGAACTGATCGCTGGCCGGGGCCAGCTCCTCCCCCTGGGTCTGCTCGGGGGACATGTAGGCCGGCGTGCCGCGGGTGATATCGCGGGTGGTCGTGTGGAAGGAGGTCAGCCGCCCCTTGGCCAGGCCGAAATCGGTGATTTTCACCTGCCCGAAGGAGGTGAGCATCACGTTGGCCGGCTTGAGGTCCCGATGGATCAACGGAGCCGGCTCCCCCTCGCGGCCGAGCAGCGAGTGGACGCTCACCAGCCCGGCGGCGATCTGCTCGGCGATCTGGACGGCAGCTGCCGTGGGCAAGGTGCGGCCGATGGCCTTGCGGTGTTCCAGCAGCTGTTCGAGATCGATGCCGTCGATGAACTCCATGGCCAGCAGGTATCGGTTGCCGTCCTGGCTGAAGTCGTGCACACCGACGACGTTGGGGTGGATGACCGAGGACAGGGCCTTGGCCTCGTTGGCGATGGCCTTCACGCCCCGGGTCAACGGCCCGGGCACCATACCCACCACCTTGAGAGCCACCTTGAGCCTGAAGCCGTGGATCCCCTCCAGGTACGCCTCGTAGACGTGGCCCTGGGATCCGGTGCCGATCCGGCTGACGATGCGGTAGCGGCCCATCTGGAACGGAAAACGCTGGGATTCTTTACCCGACATGGCGGGCATTTTAGCAGCGTTCGACTGTTTCCTCGCGTGTAGGTAAGATTCATGGGTCAAAAGGTGAAATTCGTCGTTTTTAAACCGTCGTTACAAGGAGTGCAGCCGTGGATGAACTGAAGAAGCATCTGGAAACTCGCGAGCGGATCCTGGGAACGGATCATCCGACCGTCGCCATCTTGCGCGAGGCCGTCAAGCAGCAGGAAGCCTCGGCGGCAGCGGAACAGCTCGAGGCTCCCATGCCCGTGGGCACGGGCCCCGTCCCCCCGTCCCAGGACGCCTATCACTTCCAGCTCTACAAGGATCACCCGCACCGCTTCTGGTACGCCGAATGGTGGTACCTCAACTTCCTCGATCCCGCTTCTGGCAAGGCGGGCATCATCGCCCTGGAGACCCTCAACCCGGGCAGTGTGGGCGTGCCCGGCGCCTGTGCCATGACCACCGTGGTCTACGACCCGGCCCAGGGCCCGGCGATGACCACGCTGGATCCATACCTGCTCGGAGAGTGGGCCGCATCCACCGAGCAGGCCGACGTCACCGTCAAGGACAACATCATCCGGGTGCTGGACGACGGCCGCTACTGGCTCCGGGCCCGGACCAAGAACGGCAAGGCCAAGTTCGATTTGAAGTTCACTCAGGCCGCCTCGCCCCAGTTCCTGGGCGACCACGCCAGCCTGCCTGGCACCTGGGAGCATATGAGCTGGCTGGTGTGGATGCCCCACGCCAAGGTCAACGGCACGTTCACGTTCAACGGCGAGACCACCGAACTGGTGGACGCCCCCGGCTACCACGACCACAACTGGGGGACCTGGCTGACCACCAAGCGCATGTGGGTCTGGGCCCAGTTCGCCTCCCCGTCGGAGGACCTGTCGTTCGTCGTGCCCCCGGACCTGACGTTCACCGGGGTCAACGCCTACTTGCGGTACCACGGCAAGGAGCTGTACTTCCCCCCCGAGAATATCCAGTACGATCCCACCGACTGGAAACACTGGGAGCTGTTTTGGAAGTACCCCATGGCCGCCACGCTGAGCTGCGTGGACAAAACCGGCGAGTACAAGCTGGACCTGGAGTGGAAGGTCTCGGAGAATGCAGCGGTCTGGAAGTCGGTGCTGCTGATCTTCGAGCAGAGGTCCCGGTTCCAGGGGACGCTGTACCGCAAGGACGGCAACGGGGAATGGAACGAGATCAAGCAGATCGACGAGGAGGGGTTCAGCGAGTACACCAACTCCTGGGTTTGAGTCGAGCCTGATGTATGGACAGTGACTCTCGAATCACGGCTGTAGCGCCCCCTTCGACGGGAACCTATTCCCGGATGAGTCCAGGCGCCATCCTGCCATGCCAGATCCTGTGGTTGGTCCTCGTCGTCGTGGTGCTGGCGTTCGACGTGATGGGCGGCATCGCCCGCCACGCCGAGCTGATGGTCCCGTTCCCCGATGGGGGGGACCCGACCATCGGGCAGTACCTGCCCGAAGAGCACGTCGCTCTGGCCGACGCCGGCATCTCCGTGGCGGCGATGGTGGCCTACTTCGAGGGATTGTCCGGCGTCGTGACCCTGGCCTGCCTGTTCTTCGGGGGGCTCATCTACTGGCGGAGGCCGGACAGCCTGGTGGCCTTCGTGGCCTCGCTGTACCTGATCCTGGTCTCGGTGGCCATCACCCAGAACATCGACGCCCTGGCGCGGGCCAACGCCGTCTATCTGCCGTTCTCGTTGCTGTTCCAGTCCCTGGCCTCGGCGTCGGTGCTGCTGCTGCTGTTCCTGTTCCCCAACGGGCGGTTCACCGCCCGCTGGCTCCGCTGGGTGGTGCTGTTATGGGCCATCATCCACATTGGCCGGCTGCTGTTCCCCCATCCGTCCTTTGCGCCGGACCTCTGGTCCCCCGAGGCGTTCTTCCTGTTCAACCTGCCGTTCTACCTGCTGGGCCTGGTGATGCAGGTGCACCGGTACCGGAATGTCTCAACCCCCGAGGAGCGCCAGCAGACCAAGTGGATCGTGGTGGCCTTCACCGTGCTCGTGTTGATCCACGTGGTGATCGTGGTGACGGTTTACGCCCTGCCCGCCGCGCTGGGCACCATGCGTCTGTTCGACCGGACCCTGGTGGATCTGGGGTACATCGTCGCCCTGTTCCACCTGTTCGTGCTGGCCTTCGCGCTGACGCCGGTGTCGTTCTTCTTCGCCATCCAACGCCACCGGCTGTGGGACATCGACTTCATCATCAACCGTTCGCTGGTCTATGGCTTGCTGACGGCGGCGCTGGTGGCGTTCTTCGCCTTCTGCGTGATGGCCGTGCGCCAGCTGATGATCGCGGTCACCGACGGGGAAGACCTGTGGGTCGCCCTGTGCGTGGCCATGCTGGCGGTGGGGCTGGCCTTCCAGCCGGCACGCAGGTTCCTCCACGGCTGGGTCAACCGCCGCATTTACGGCATCGAAATCGACTACCGGGCGCCGCTGGCCACGGCACCGGCGGGTCGGGAGCGGACCAAGAGCCTGGCGGGATACAAGAACCTGGTCCTGATCGGGCGCGGCGGCATGGCAGATGTCTACCGGGCCACCGATCCGGACCGGAAGCAGGAGGTGGCCATCAAGATCATGCACGCCGCCCTCGCCGCCGAAGACCCGGTGTACATCCAGCGCTTCGAGCGGGAGGCCCGGATCGTGGAGCGGCTGGTCCACGAGAACATCGTCCAGCTCCACGAGCACGGCATCACCGAGGACGGTTCCCGTTTCATGGTCATGGAGCACGTGGAGGGCACAGACCTACGGACTTACCTGCAGCTCAACACCCGCCTCCCATTCCAGCGGGCATTGCCCCTGTTCAAGGACATCTCCAGCGCCCTCGATTATGCGCACGGTGAAGGGATCATCCATCGGGATCTGAAGCCATCGAACGTGCTCCTCGACGCCACCGGTAAGAGTTCGGACCGGACCCACCGGGCCGTGCTGGGTGATTTCGGCATCGCCAAGCTGCTGGAGGCCACCTCCGCGCTGACCACCACCAATTTGGTGGGGACCATCGAGTACATCTCCCCCGAACAGATCCGCGACTCTGCCGAGGTGGACGGGAGGGCAGACGTCTACTCGATGGGGGTGCTGGCCTTCCAGCTGGTCACCGGCGTGCGGCCCTTCGAGAAGAACAGCCCGGTGGCCCTGATGCTGGCGCACCTGCACCAGCCGCCGCCCAATCCACGCGATTTCAGTCCCGAGGTGCCCCCGGGGGTCGCCCGGGCCATCCTCAAGGCGCTGTCCAAGAAGCCGGCAGACCGCCACGGTTCGGTGGGGGAAATGGTCGAGGCGATGATGGCAGACTGACCCTGGGGTACGGCCGCAGCTACTGCGCCACCGCTTCCCCCCGCTCGAACAGCAGCTCCTGGATCGCCGCACAGGCCGCCTCCACCGGCGTGGTCCAGTCCACGTTCATCAGCACGATGACGCCGATCCCGGTGGCCGGATCGAAGAA
Source organism: uncultured Rickettsiales bacterium (assembly GCA_964504165.1). GTDB lineage: Bacteria > Myxococcota_A > UBA796 > UBA9615 > CAYRNR01 > CAZDDH01. The sequence continues at coordinate 12,755 of CAZDDH010000054.1, forward strand.
CATCTCCGTGGCCACGCCGTTGTCGCCCCCGTTGTGGCCGATGACCGACCGGCCGGCGATGGTCTCGCCGTACCAGAAGACGTACTGCACCGGGTCGGCTCCCGGCTCCAGGGCCTCGAACATCTGCTGGGCCGTGGCTTCCTCCAGGATCCGGCTGCCCTCCAGCTCTCCGTCGGCCGTGACCGCGGCGAGGAACCGGGCCAGATCGTGGATGCTGGTGCGCAGCTGGCCATCCGGGTAGTCGGGGTAGCCGTAGTGACCGTAGGGGAACTGCTGATTGCCCGAGACCTCGTAGGGCATGGCCAGCTCGTCCTCGTCGAAGTCGGCCAGGTGCCAGCCGGTGTTTTCCATCTGCAGCGGTGCGAAGATTTGGTCGTCACAGTGGTCATCGAAGGCGGTACCGGTGGAGGCCTCCACCAGATAGCCCGCCAGGGCGGTCGCCACGTTGCCGTACTCCCAGGCCGCCCCCGGCATGGCGGTGGTGAAGTTGGCCGTCGCGTCGTACCAGCTGCCCCCGTCCACCAGGTACCCTTCCAGGAACTCGCCCAGCCCGTAGGGGGAGTCCCCCTCGGAGTACGGCATCAGGCCCCAGTTGTCGCGGATGCCCGAGGTGTGGGTGACCAGGTGCCGTACGGCGATGGTCTCCCCCTCGACCCGGGGGTTGTCCAGCGCGAAGGGCACGATGTCGTTCACCGCATCGTCGAAGGCCAGCGCCCCGTCCTCCCACAGCTGCATCACCGCGGTGGCCGTGACGGTCTTGGAGGCGGAAGCCAGCATGAAGGGGGTGTCCACCGTTACGGCGCGCCCGTCCTGGACATGGGCCAGCCCGTAGGTCCCCAGCCACAGCACCTCGCCGGGGCGGGTCACCGCAGCGGCCAGGCCGATGATCTTGGCCTCCTCCGCATGCTCGGCGACGAGCTCGTCCACGCCGGCCCAGGCGTCCTCGGCGTCGTCGTCGCCCGTGTCGTCGTCCGCGGCGTCGTCGTCCCCGGCGTCGTCGTCGTCCGGGCCCGCGCCGCCGCCGGCGCACGCCACCAGGATCACTAGCAGCCCGGCGATCCGCAACCATCCATTCCACCGTGTTGTCATCGATTCCTCCCCGGTTCGGCCCGACGCAAGCGTGCCCTGCCTGGCGAAAGAACGGTAGACTTTTGGTCCGGAGAATGAATCGAGGGAGCCCCCATGAATCCATGCAGCCAGCACCCGTCCGTCCAGGCCGGGTGGGAATGCACCGCCTGCCAGCGCCTGCTATGCACGCAATGCGCAGCAGCGGACACCTACAACAACGCCCCCATCGTACGCTGCCGGATATGCGGCAACGTGGTGCAGGAGATCGTGCAACCGCCGGCCTTCACCCGGGGGTACGAGCCACCGGCAGAACGGGTCGAGCTCTCGTCGGGACCGTTGGCCACCCCTGCGACCGAGGAGCCCATCGCAAACGAGTACATCCCGCAGGAGGTCGTCCTGCCTTCGGCCCCCACCGCTCCTAGCGAGCCTGCGGCGGCCGCCAGCAGCCCCCTCCCCGACCCCGACGAGTCCATCGCCGGTGAGCTGGACGACTCGTCCATGGCCGCCGCCATGTACGACCCCGGCCGCAGGACCTCGGCGGAGATCGCCGCCATCCCGGCGGCGGGGCTGAACCCGTACCAGCAGGCGGAGAGCCCACCGTTGTTCGGCGAGCCCCCGCCCGACCCCATGGAGCCGTTGCGCAGCGCCCTTGAGCGCAGCGACGAGGCCGGCGCCATCGACGCCTACTACCGGCTGACCGGAGATGGGCAGACGCCGGACCTGGAGGTCCCGATGGAACTGCGGCTGACCCAGTTCCTCGGCAACGCCAATCTGTACCCGGACGCCGTGAATTCCTGCCGCCGCGCCGTCGCCAAGCAGCCCGACGGGCCGATGGCGCCGGCGGCGATCTTCACCGCCGCGCGGCTGATGGGGGAGAAGCTCGGGCAGCACGAACAGGCCCAGGCGGCGCTGCAGTACTTGTTGCAGAATTATCCGCAGAGTCCGCTTTGTAATCACGCTCGGCAGATGCTGGGGCAGCGGTAGCCGTACCCGGACACGCGAACTGGGGGAGCCCATATGGACTATTGCAGTCAGCATCCGACGGCCCAGGCTGGGTGGAAATGCACTAGCTGTGAGCGACTGCTCTGCCCCGAGTGTGTGGCGACGGATACCCTGCGGCGGCAGCGGGTCGTGCGCTGTACTCAGTGTGGCAGCGTGGCGCGGGAGATCATGGTGCCGGTGGATATCCGACCGTACTGGACGATCTTTCCCGACCTTGTGGCCGGGCTGTTCAGTGTCCGCAGCCTGGCGATGATGGGGGGGCTCAGCGCGTTCATGGCGATCGCCTCATTCATGCCGTTTAGGTTTGGTGTTCTTCTGAGGTTCATCGCATTCGGTATGTTCGCAGGCTATTTCTTCCTGGTGCTTCGCCGGGCAGCGGCCGGGGAGACGACCCTCCCCCGGGCGGGTGATTTCAGCAACGCCATCGACGACATCTTCCTGCCGGCCATTCGCCTTTTTTTGGCAACTGCCATCCTCTGGGGGCCCACCGTGGGCTACCTGTTCTACAAGGCATTCTCAATGGCCCCCGGGCAGGATCCAACGACGGTGTGGCTCGACCCAGTCATCTTGCTGATCCTGGCGGTGAGTACGGCTTATGTCCCAGGAGCGATAATCATCGCCGCCATCAGCGAGGACACCGGCGACGTTCTCAATCCTATGAACGTCCTCGCCATCGTGACCCGAGTCCCCGGCCAGTACTTCTTGACGGTGGGCGTCTGCACGGTGTTGACGGGTATCGATGCGGTTGTCGGGTTCACCCTAATGGCAATCTTCAGCCTGATGCCGCTGTGGTTCATCGCCCCCTTTGTCATCATATTCGCCGGCATGTTCATTCCCATGCTGATCGCCCTCATCCTGGGTCGCCTGATCTTCCAGAACTCCGAAGCCTTCGGCCTGGACGTGGCCGACGACGGCAAGCAGCCGGCCCTCCCGGACGCCCGCCCCCGAGGCAACGTGCCGATGGGCGCCGAAAAGGATCGGGAACCCCAGCGTTCGCGGGCCATCACGCCGCCCCCCGCCGCCGTCTCCCTGACCGGCGTCGCCGCCGTCGAGCCGCCGCCGCCCGCCTTCACCCAGGGCTACACCCCCGCCCCCGAGCAGGCCCCCGAGCCAGCACCCGAGCCCCAGGCCCCGGCGGACAGCGGCCCCCTCCCCGACCCCGGCGAGGCCATCTCCGGCGACCTGGACGACTCGTCTATCGCCGGCGCCATGTACGACCCAGGGCGGGAGACTTCGGCGGCCATCGCCGCCATCCCCGCAGCCGGGCTGACCCCCTTCCAGCAGAAATCGGGCCCCCTCTCCCTCGGCGACAACACGCAGATCGCCGACCCGGTGGAGCCGCTGCGCGCCGCCCTGGAGCGCAGCGACGAGACAGCCAGTGTCCAGGCTTACCAACAGCTTATGGGAGACGGCGTCACGCCGAATCTGGAGCCCTCACTGGAGCTGCGCCTGACCCAATACCTCGGCAACGCCGACCTGTACTCGGACGCCGTGTTGTCCTGCCGCCGCGCCGCGGGCAAGCAGCCGGACGGGCCGATGGCGCCGGCGGCCACCTTCACCGCCGCCCGGTTGATGGCCGAGAAGCTCCAACAGCCCGAGCAGGCCAAGGCATTGCTCCAGTTCATGCTGGACAATTACCCGGACAGCCCGCTTTGTAATCACGCCCGCCAGCTGCTCGAGCAGCTGGCGTAGACACGAATCGCTCCTCCGCCCCTCCCAACCCTTTCCCTTGCCCTTGCCCTTGCCCTTCCCTTCCCAAATCCCCATTCCCCTCTTTTCCTGACTTCCTCCCTTCCTGCCTTCCTAATCGTTCTCCTCTCGGGAGACGACACGGTCGCGGGAAATAGACGGGGATCAGGGCTGGGGAGGGAGAGGGAGTTGGGCAAGGGCAAGGGCAGGGGCAGGGGCAGGGGAAAGACGTTATATGCGCCAGCGGCGCAGTCCCCACCACAACACCAACGCCAGCGGAATCACCGGCGCGGACGGCTCCCCGCGCACGTCGCAGACGCACTTCTTGTAACGCACGTCCGCCGAGTCGTCGTCGTCGTCGTCCCCCAGGCAATCCGCCACCGGCTGGCCTTCGCCGCACGCGGTGGTGTCGTGCTCCACCTCTTCCGGCCCTCCGTAAGCCCCCATGTCGGCACGGGACCCGTCCGGATCCGCGCCGATCTCCTCGTCGCCGGCATCGACGCAGGGACTGAGGGGCTGCAGGTGGAAGTCGTCCCCGTCCAAGTCCACGTATAGCGGGTCCTCCGTCAAGTTGCCCTCGGCGCCCACCACCTGGTCCAACTCCACCACCGACTGGGCCAACGGATCGTCGTAGCCCAACACGTCTCCACCGGGGTTTGCCCAGAAATCGGTGTAGGTGATGTCCAACGGCGGCGCCTCGTCGTCCCAGCTGTAGGTGAAGATCCCCTCGCCGTTGATGGCCCCGCTGACGATGCTGTTGACCATCGTCAGGTGCACCCCCTCGTAGAGGTACACGTTGGCGCCGTGGCCCTGGCCGGTGACGGCGGCGATGTTGCCGTGGATGGTGGTGTTGGTCAGCAGGGCGTCCACCAGCTTGTCCTCCGCCGGATTGCCCAGCAGGTAGACGCCCCCGCCGTCGATGGCGGTGCGGTTACCCTCCACCAGCACGCGATGTAGGTGGGGGTAGCTGTTCTTGCCGATGACGATGCCGCCGCCGTTCATCTGCTCGGCGATGTTGTCCCGCACCTCCACGTCCACCAGCGTCGGGTTGGACTGGCACATGTACAGACCGCCGGCACAGCCCACGGCGGTGTTGTTGCGGATGACCACCCGCTGGAGCAGGGGGAAGGCTTGGTACTTCATCTTGATGCCGCCGCCGTAATAGCCGTAGTTGTCCTCGACGATGAGGTCCGTGAGGGTCGGGCAGGCGTCGCGGATGTGGATGCCGGCTCCCATCGGCTCCTCCCCGTCCGGCAGCTCCATGTCGTGGGTGTCGGCGCCGCGGATGGTGAACCCGCTGATGCCCGCCAGCGGGCCCTCGCCGTGGACGAAGGCCACCCCCGGTGCGCCGGCGGGGGGCTCGAGGATCGTGGCCTCCGCCCCCTCCACCCCCAGCACCAGCACGTCGTGGCCGCAGAACGTCAACGCCTCGGCGTAGGTGCCCGGCGCCACCTCGATGAGGTCCCCGGCGGCCGATGCCAGGATCGCGTCCTGGATGGTGGCGAAGTCCGCCCCGCCCTGGGCGTCCACCGTCCACACGGCGGCCACAGCAGATCCGGGAGGAAATCCCAGTAAACCCATCAAAATAATCGTCAACCATCGGGCGCTTCGGTGTGCCATCGGATCGCTCTCCGGTTGCCACTTTGCCCCTCTCCGGGGCCAGGCACAAGCGATCGAGCGGAAGGGATCCAGCCATCCTCCTTGCAGCTCGACGGGAGCGGCGGATAGTCTGGCGCCTCTACCCGGGACGGCTGAACCATGATTCTCGATCTGCTGCACTACATCGTCGACGTTGGCAACGGCTTCATCTGGAACACGCCCAAGGCGTTCCCCTGGTTCGTGGCGCTGCTGCTGGGCACCGGTGTCTTCATCACGTTCCTGCTGCGTTTCATCCAGCTGCGCAGGCTCAAGCACGCCTTCGATCTGGTGCGCGGCAAGTACGACGATCCGGCGGACGAAGGGGACATCAGCCACTTCCAGGCCCTGTCCACGGCCCTGAGCGCCACGGTGGGCATCGGCAACATCGCCGGGGTGGCCATCGCCATCCACTGGGGCGGCCCCGGTGCCCTGTTCTGGATGTGGGTGACAGCGTTCTTCGGCATGGCGCTCAAGTACACCGAGTGCACCCTGGCGATGAAGTACCGCAGCTTCGACGACCAAGGCCAGGTGGCCGGCGGGCCGATGTACTACATCGAGAAGGGGCTGGGCAAGAAATGGAAGCCCCTGGCCGTGGCTTTCGCCGTCTTCGCGGTGATCTGCTCCTTCGCCACGGGCAACATGAACCAGGCCAACACCATCGCCGAGAGCGCCTTCAACGACCTGGGGCATTGCCCCTACTGGCTCAGCGGCGGCATCACGGCGATCCTGGTGGGGGCGGTCATCCTCGGCGGCATCCGCCGCATCGGCGCCGTCAGCTCCAAGCTGGCCCCGGCGATGGCCATCCTCTACGTGGCCGGTGGGCTCGTCATCCTGATGTTCAACGCCCCCGAGATCCCCGGCGCCATCCAGGCCATCTTCGTGGGGGCCTTCAGTCCGCAGGCGGGCGTGGGCGGCACCGGCGCCGGGGTGTTCCTCACCACGCTGGTGTGGGGCATCAAGCGGGGCCTGTTCAGCAACGAGGCGGGCCAGGGTAGCGCCCCCATCGCCCACGCCGCCGCCAAGACCGACGAGCCGGTGCGGGAGGGCACCGTGGCGCTGATGGAGCCTTTCATCGACACCCTCATCGTGTGCACCATCACAGGGCTGGTGATCGTCTCCACGGGGGTGTGGAACCAAAAAGAAGACGCCATCGCCAAAGCCGGCGACTGGGCCATCTACGAGCAGCCGGAGGGGCCGGCCGCCACCTCCCTCGACGGGCTGGATGAATTCCGGGGCACCTTCGACGTGGAGGACGGCCAGGCCGTCGGTGTCACCCTGGCGGCATACGACGCGCCGGTGGACAACGCCCGGCTCATCGACGGGGACGGCAACCCCTTCAGCGGGACGCTGCTCGTCAACGACGAGGGATCGCTGAAGATGGCCGACGGCACGGGGGCCGACATCGGCCTCAGCGGCGAAATGCTGCGCACCGGATCCGCCCTCACCGCCTGGGCTTTCCAGGACGGCCTGAGCCCCATTTTCGGCCAGTGGGGTTACCTGCTGGTGACCATCGCCGTGTTCCTCTTCGGGCTATCCACCTGCATCTCGTGGTCCTACTACGGGGACCGCTCGATCCAGTACCTGTTCGGCTCCAAGGCGGTGCTGCCCTACCGCATCCTGTACGTCTGCTTCGTGTTCCTCGGCGCCCAGCTCAGCCTGAGCATCGTGTGGGACTACGGGGACATGGCCCTGGGGCTGATGGCCGTGCCCAACCTCATCGCGGTGATCCTGCTGTCGCCCAAGGTGCGTCGCATGACCACCGAGTACTTCTCCCGGGATCATTCGCGGAGACCGCCAGCCGCGTGATCGATCCGCCTGGCATAGAATCGTCGCGGGAGGAATCATGACCTTCACCCGCATCGGCCTCTCGGTACCGCTGCTCGCCCTGTTCGCGTGTAGCTCCACGCCTGAAGAGCCCGAGCCATCGGATCCATGCCCGGCCTCTTCGGCGACTCAGGCGCGGGGTCGTGTGTTCGTGGACGAGGACGGCGACGGGGTCTTCGGCCCGGGGGAGCGGGGCCTGAAGGGCGTAGGGGTGAGCAACCAGTTCGATGTGGTGGAGACCGACGTTCGGGGCTGCTACGAGGTGGACGCCTCCGCCGGGACGAGTATCTTCGTGGTCCAGCCCCGGGGGTATCTCGTCCCGGTATCAGACCAGCTGCTGCCCCGGTTCCACGCCCTCTTCCAGCCCACCGGTGGCCCCGATGCGGAAGATGTCCGGCTGGATTTCCCCCTGACCAGGATCAAGGACTCGGAGACTTTCTCCATGGTCGTGTACGGCGATCCCCAGCCCGATACCGCCGCCGAGGTCGGCTACATTCGCGACGGCGTGGCACCGCAGTTGGCCGTCACCGGGGCCGATTTTGCCCTCGTGCTGGGGGATATCATGTTCGATGACCTGTCGTTGATAGGCCCCTACCTGGACGCCATGCAGGGGGCCAAGATGCCCCTGTGGCATGTGGCTGGCAACCACGACTACGACATGCCCACGGCGGAGGGCGACGAGGCGACGCTGGACACCTACGCGGCCCACTTCGGCCCGTCCTACTATTCGTTCAACTACGGCTCCGTGCATTTCGTGGTGCTGGACTCCGTGGAATGGTCCAGCGCCAGTGGTGACGAGCGCGGCTACTACACGGGCCGGGTGGATGAGCGACAGCTCCGCTGGCTGGCCAACGACCTGCGCGCTGTCCCGGCGATGAATCTTGTCGTGCTGGCCTCTCACGTGCCCCTCAAGAGCCTGGGCGATCAGGCCAAGACGCGCATCGAGAACCCCGAACGTGTACTCCAGGTAGTGGAGGGCCGCGAGCACCTGCTGGCCCTCGCCGGCCACCTACACACCATCGAACACCACTACCTGGACGCCGACGACGGCTGGAACGGGGCGCCGCCGCTACACGTGCACAACTGTGCAGCAGCCTCGGGCGCCTGGTGGAGTGGGCCGCCGGATGACAACGGCGTGCCCCGGTCCGACATGACCGATGGCGCACCACGGGGCTGGCACCTGTACCGGTTCGACGCCAACGTCGCCAGCGAGGAGTTCATCCCCGCCACCCAGCCCCGGGGGACGGGCCTGCGCATCTCCAGCCCCGCGGGGTCCCTCGATCGCCGGGAGGCGCTGAAGGCCGGGCTCGCCGTCAACGTGTTCGACGGTGGGCCCCTCACGCGGGTGTACGTGGCAATCGACGGCCGGGAACCGCTGGAACTGGCCCGTGAGGAGATCGTCGATCCCTACATCAGGGAAACCCTGGAGCGGGAAAAAGACGACTGGAAATCCTGGGTGGAGGCGACCCCGTCCACCCACCTTTGGACCGGCGACCTGCCCCGGGACCTTGCCGCCGGGGAGCATACGCTGAGGGTCAGGGCCACCCGTCCCCACGGGGAAGACTGGGTGCAACAGGGCTCGTTTACCGTGCGCTGATACGGTATCTTCTCCGACACGGAAGAAACTCTACTCGAATAGCGAAGCATGGATAAGCTGACGAGGACTGCGCGCTGGCAACTCTTGACGCTCATCGGACTGCTAGCGGCGCTGGTGGCCCTCCCGGCGGGCAGCTGGGAACGCTATGACGACGGCTGTAACGACTGCCACAACTACTTCAGCAATCCCTACGTCTCCCCCAGCGGCGAGACCTACCCCGGCCGGCTGCACTACGTCCACTCGAACGGGTCCTACATGGACGCCCATTGCGACCTGTGCCACCGCTCGGGGGACAGCTACAACCCCTGGCTGCGGTGGTCGGACGGCACCGGCAACGTGCCCGGCATCGGCTGCGTCGGCTGCCACGGGCAGCTGGTGGGTGACCAGGCCCACGGCTACGGCCTGATCCTCAAGCACGATCTGGTCGGGGAAGGCGGCTGCACCCAGTGCCACCAGAACGTACCGACCCCGGTCACCGAGGACACCCTGCCGGCGTACTACGGGAGCCCGGACACGGCAGTGGCTGCTCCCTGCAACGACGATGGCGGCGCCAGCGAGGACTGGAGCGGCGATGGCTGGGGGCTGGACAACGACGGGGACGGGCTGGTGGACGGGGAGGACGAGGACTGCGTCACCTGCATCGACGAGGACGGGGACGGCTATGGCGTGCCCGGGTCGGTGGACTGCCCGGAAGTCGGGGATGACTGCGACGACACCGACGCCGCCATCAACCCGGGGGCTCCCGAGGAGTGCGACGGCATCGACAGCGACTGCCGCGACGACCTCGAGGAGACCGAGGTGGACTCGGACGGGGACGGCCAGGCCGAATGCGACGGCGACTGCGACGACGCCGACGACACCATCTACCCGGGCGCGGACGAGGCCTGCGACGGCATCGACAGCGACTGTTTGGTGGATCTGGAGGAGACCGAGGTGGACTCGGACGGGGACGGCGCGGCCGAGTGCGACGGGGACTGCGACGACGCGGACGCGGACCGTAGCCCGGACACCGCCGAGATCTGCGACGACGGCATCGACAACGACTGCGACGGCGACGTGGACGACGGGGACGCGGATTGCGCCACCGGCCCGGGCGGCGGCGGCGGGGACGGGGACGGGTGCGACTGCCGCATCGGCCGTGCGAGCGCCCCGGGCGGGTCCCTGGCAACCCTGGTCCTGCTGCTGATGGGGCTCGCGCTGCGGCGGCGTTGCTGATCCGGGGCCGATTCCTGGCCCACACACACTGGCTATCGAAGTAAGATCGACCTCCCGTAGGGAGGGATCACCATGCTCCGCCAGTATTCGACGGCCCTCGCCGCCCTGTTCACCGTGTTGTTCGCCGGCTGTCCCCAGACATCCGACACGCTGTACGACTTCGACGGCGACGGCGTCCCCGACGCCGAGGACTGCGCCCCCGAGGACGCCACGATCCACCTGGGCGCCCAGGACGAGTACGGGGACGGCATCGACCAGAACTGCGACGAATGCCCGGACGGGTCGCCGGCCGGCGCCGGGGACGGCAACGACAAGGACTGCGACGCCTACCCGGCCAACATCGAGCTCGCGGGCGAGGAGATCCACGACTGCGACGACAGCCAGGCGGACGTGAACCCCGGCGCGGACGACGAGGTGGGCAACTTCGTGGACAACAACTGCGACGGCCACGACGGCGTGGACTGGGACCAGGATGGGTTCGCGTCCGAGGCGTCCCTGGGGCTGGACTGCGACGACGAGGAGGAGACCGTCAACCCCGACACGGACGAGGTCTGCGGAGACGGGCTGGACAACGACTGCTCGGGGGTGGAGGAGGACCTGGACTGGGACCACGACGGATTCATCAGCGAGGAGTGCGGCGGCGAGGACTGCGACGACACCAGCGGCGTGATCCATCCCGTGGCCTGGGAGTCCTGCGACGGCGTGGACAACGACTGCAACGGCGTCATCGACGATGCGGACGTGGACGGCGACGGCTCCTTCCCCGAGGACTGCGGCGGGGACGACTGCGACGACTACGATCCCACGGCCTACGCGGGGGCCACCGAGGTGGGGGACGGCCGGGACAACGACTGCGACGGCCTCGTCGACGAGGGAACGGCCCTGGCCGATGACGATGGGGACGGTTACTGCGAGGGGCCGGGGGTCTGCACGGACGGGTCGGATCCCGGGGACTGCGATGACGCCGACGCCACCATCTCCCCCGGCGTGGCAGAACAGTGCGGGGACGGCATCGACAACGACTGCTCGGGGGCGGCGGACGACGAGGATCAGGACGGGGACGGCTACTTCTCGACGGCCTGCAGCGGCGGGGACTGCGACGACGGCGAGGCCACGGTCAACCCGGGCATGCCCGAGCTGTGTGGCGACGGCCTGGACAACGACTGCAGCGGCACCGCCGAGGACGCCGACGAGGACTTCGACACCTTCATCGACACGGCCTGCAGCGGCACGGACTGCGACGACGCCGACCCGTACACCAGCCCGGCCGCCCTGGAGACCTGTGACGGCCTCGACAACGACTGCAACGGGACGGTCGACGACGCCGACTGGGACCTGGACGGCTACCTGGCCGCCGACTGCGGCGGTACGGACTGCGACGACACCGATCCCTACAGCTACCCCGGCGCTCCGGAGTTCGTGGACGGCGGGGACAACGACTGCAACGGGCTGGTGGACGACGGCACCGTGGCCTACGACGACGACGGCGACGGATACACCGAGCTCCTGGGGGACTGTGACGACGGGAACCCCAACATCGGGCCGGGCGCCGCGGAGATCTGCAACAGCGGCGTGGACGACGACTGCGATGCGACCACCGACGAGTTCGTGGACGGCGACGCCGACGGGTTCACCATCTGCGACGGCGACTGCGACGACGGCGCGGCGGGAGCCTACCCGGGGGCCGTCGAGCTGTGCGGCGATTTCACCGACAACGACTGCGACGGCCAAGCTGACAACGGGTGCACCGGCTGTGACCACAATGTACCGACGGATTTCGCCACCATCCAGGGCGCCATCGACGGCGCCGCCAGCGGCGAGTTGATCTGCGTCCAGGCCGGCACCTACGTCGAGGTCATCGATTTCAGCGGCAAGGACGTCGAGGTCGTCAGCACCAGCGGCGCGCCGTCCACGATCATCGACGGCAACGGCAGTGGGCCGGTGGTGACCTTCGACAGCGGCGAAGGCTCGGGAGCCATCCTGGACGGGTTCACCATCACCGGGGGCATGGCCTATCAGGGGGGTGGTGTACGGGTGTTCCAGTCCTCGCCGACGCTGAGTCGCCTCGTCATCTCCGCCAACGACGCCGGCAACCGGGGGGGCGGCATCTACCTGGAGGACGCCGACGCCACCCTCGAGGAGATCGTGGCAGAAGGCTGCGGGGCGACCTATGGCGGGGGGATGACCGTCATCGGCAGCGACGGGCTGACCACCTGGGACGTCCAGCTGCTGAATAACACGGCGAACCAACAGGGGGGTGGTCTGGAGATCGAAAACTCGCTCGCCGCGCTGGAAGGCCTGCACATCGAGGGCAACTACACCGGCGCCGCCGGGGGCGGTGCGTACATCTACGGTGGCGGGCAGCCTACGCTGAGCAACATCCGCATCCTCGGCAACGACGGCATGGCACTGGGTGGAGGCCTGTTCGTCGATGGCGCCGATGCGGACCTGGTGAACGTGGAGTTGACCGGCAACGAAGCCTGGTACGGGAGCGGCGGGCATTTCCACAACTCCCACGTGTCGATGGTCAACGTCGAGGTATTGGGCAACATCTCCACGGGCATCGGCGGCGGGTTGTACTTCGATATGGGCTCGAGCGGGGATCTGTCCCACCTGATCATCGCCGGCAACGAATCCATGCAGCAGGGCGGCGGGTTGTATGGCTACACCGGCACGACCATCACGATGAGCGACACCGTCGTCACCGCGAATTCCAGCGGCAGCGGCGGGGGCATCTATTCCAACAGCGCCACCGTGACCGCCACCAGCTGCGATTCCTGGGGGAACCAGCCGGACGACTACGCGGGCATGACCGACCCCACCGGCCTCAACGGCAACCTCTCCGTGGATCCCCAGTTCCTCGACGCGACGCCGCAGGACGTGGCGGACTGGGATCTGCACCTGGCCTCCGGATCGCCACTGGAAGACGCCGGATCGGCGGGATCCACCGATCCAGACGGCGGCGCGGCCGACATGGGAAGCCATGGTGGCGCCCTGGCCGGCGAATGGGACCTGGATTTTGACGGCTACCCCGAGTGGTGGCAGCCGGGCAGCTATGATTCCATCAATTATCCGGGGTATGGATGGGATTGTGACGATGACGATCCGGGCATTCACCCCGGGAGCGGTTGTTAATCGAGGAGGGAAACGATGCGAACCAATCGATGGCTGATCGTGTGGATGACGCTGGGCCTGCTGGCCCTGGGCTGCGGCAACGAGTGCGATCCCTGTGACTGCGACGACGACGACGACGACAACGGCGCCGACGATGACGACGTGGCCGACGAGTGCGACGAGGACAGCGAGTGCTCCGCCTGGGAGATCTGTGAGGAGCACCTGTGCATCGACGGCGACCGCAACAACGCCTTCGACGAGGCGGTGCTGGTCTCCGACGGCAGCGAGCTCACCGGGTACATCAACCCGGCCGGTGACGTGGACTACTTCCGCATGCAGGGGGAGCGGGGCAGCTTCTTCCGGGCCTACGCGTTCACCGAGGACGGCTCGGACGAGGAGGGGCTGGACACGGTGCTGTCGTTCTACGACGACGACGAGAGCGAGCAGGGCTACAACGACACCTTCGAGCGGCTGAGCAATCTGTACGGCACCGACGCGGTCTACATCGGCTGCACGGCCACCGACGACACCTACTACCTGACCCTCGAGGACTACGGGACCTTCGTCAACGACCCGGGCTCCTACGCCGGGGGATCGGATTACACCTACACGCTGATGGTGAGCGCCATGGAGGACTCGGCGACGGAGACCGAGCCCAACGACACCTTGGGCGACGCCGACGATTCGGGCATCGAGGACTACAACATCAGCTACGACCGGGCCGGGGTCATCGGGGACGACGGGGACGTGGACCTGTGGGCCGTGACCGTGGACCCGGGATCGCGCCTGCGCATCTACGGGTACGAGCACACCGCCAGCGACCTGTCCTCCCGGTACCGCGTGCTCGACGGCGACGGGGAGGTGATGGCCACCTACGAAGGCCTGGGTTGGGAGCTGGACGCGGGGGTGCCCGTGCTGAACGAGACCGTTTACATCGAGGTGGGGGACGCCGGCGGTAGCGGCAGCGACGAGCATTGCTACGTCATGCACCTGGCCGCCGATCCCATGGGCGAGATGTACTACGCCGAAGCCGAGCCCAACGACGAATTCGGCCAGGAGCTGCTCCAGCAGAACGATTCGGACACCCTGGCCGTGGCCGGCGCCGTCTCCCCCGCGGGGGACGTCGACCGCTTCACCTTCATCGCCACCGGCGGCGAGGAGATCGACGTCACCTTGCACGCCCGCACCTACGGTTCGGAGCTGGCTGCCCACGTGCGGGTCCTCGACCCGGCCCTTACCGAGCTGGCCTCCGTGGACGTGCCCGGCGCCGAAGACGCGGTCATCGAGGGCCTGGAGCTCACCGACCCCGGCTCGTACCACTTCGAGGTCACCGCGGCGGATCCGGCGGATGGCGGGGCGGATCACTGGTACGCGCTGTACGTGGAAGTGCTGTAGCGGTGGATGCCAGCTAGAAACGGAAGCTCAGCGCAAATCCGCCCCCTTCGCGCAACGGCATCGGCGCGATGACGGGAGGCGCAAGCGTTCCGTCAGCAACGGCCTGATCGCCGGCTGAGCGGGAGGCGACGCCGGTGATGATCGCCGGGATGAGCATCGCCGTGGTCACCGCCAGGTGGATGACCATCGGCGGGCCCATCCACATTCCCGGCCCGGGCCCCTCGTGGCAATTCATGTTGTCGGGCTCCTGTTCGCAGAGGCTGTTCTCCTGATTGAAGGCGATGGCCATCCGCAGCCCCCACACCCCGGCGAGCAACCCCGAGTATGCGGCGCCCTCGAACAGCCCGGTCGAGGTGGCCTTCAGCTCACCGCGGCGGGTGCCGTCGGACAGGGCAAACCGGAAGCCGGTAGCGGCCACGGGAGCGAAGGCGGCCGAGGTGCCGTCGTAGGCGTAGTTGATCGGGGCAAACATGGCCCCGCCGGCCGCTTCACCGATGAGCCCCCCGACAGCCAGGCCTAGCCCCACCCCCTGGACGGCCAGACCCACTCGCATCATGTGGCGGCCGCGCTGCTGGCGGACATCGATGGACACCTCTGCGCCAGATCCGGCCACGGCTCCAGCTTCGCCTGCGCGGGCGAAGGACGGGATCGTGAGCCCAAGAATGACGAGCACCATGAAGGTTGGTTTGAAAACGTAGCGACAAACATGATTGTGGTGGAAAAACATCTCTCTCTCCCAAAACTAAAAATGGCGTCGGTGATAATCAGCCGACGTTTTCAGGGGCTTTCAAGGTTGGTGCCATGAAGGCCGTGCGAGTTTGTGCCCTACGCATTCATCCCGGAAACGGATTCCCCAGCCTGCCAAAGAACGAACATGCCCTGAACGCTTGAAAACCATAGCGTTCGGACAGTGTTGGAAAACCAAGAGGGTACGAACGCTATGGTTTTCGTGCGTTCGTGAGGTCTTGGTTCTGCGGGCCACACGGGATTGGGCACAATCCCTGAGATTTGGGCACTTCATTCGGGACGTTTGCATGAAGCGGGGGAGCTTCGCCGGACGCGCCCTGACGACCGTGCCCCGGGGCGCCACTACGGAGCGTAGGCTGGAGGCGGTGGGACACAGCAGGATTGTGGAGCACTTCCCCGACCGCTCGCCGGTGCGAACTCCCAGATGCGCGTTATGGCTGGATGCTGCTAGTCCTGCTGGAGGATCACGAACTGGACCCGGCGATTCTTCTCGTACGCGGTGTCGTTCTCGGCCGGGTCGAGGGGCACGGTCTCGCCGTAGCCCTTGGCGACCAGGCGCCCGGCCTCCACGCCCTTGGCGCTGAGGTAGGCCTTGACCGCGTTGGCGCGGGCGGTGCTGAGCTTCATGTTGTAGGTGTCCGAGCCCACCTTGTCGGTGTGGCCCTGGATCTCGATGCTCTTGATGTTGGGGAAGCGCACCAAGATGGCGGCCACGTCGTCCAGCAGCGCATAACTCTGCTTCTTGATGACGGCCTTGTTGGTGTCGAAGTAGACCTTCTCGAGGATGACGATCTCCTTCTTGTCCAGCTTGACGCGGCCCTCGTCCGGGCAGCCGTCCTCATCTTCGACGTTGTTGTAGACCTCGGGGTCGTTGGGGCACTTGTCCACGCCGTCGAGGATCTGGTCCTGGTCGTTATCCGGATCCGGGCAACCGTCCTCGTCTTCGAACTGATCGACGTCCTCCGGCTCGGTGGGGCACTTGTCCACGTTGTCCAGCAGCCCGTCGCCGTCCGTGTCCCCTACCTCGTCGGGGCAGCCGTCCTCGTCCTCCACCTTGTTGTAGGTTTCGGCCTCGTCCGGGCACGCATCGGTGGTATCCGGGATGCCGTCGCCGTCGTTGTCCTGATCGGGGCAGCCGTCCTCGTCCTGGAAACCGTCCATGTCCTCGGCGATCTCCGGGCAGTTGTCCTTGGCGTCCACGATCCCGTCCCCGTCCGCGTCCTTGCGCTGGGCCGGGGCGAAGCCGACGCCGAACACGATCCGCCCCTCGGGGGAGCCGATGCCCGGGCCGATGGAGGTACCGCCGGCCAACATGAAGGCCAGGCTGTCCATGGGCCGGACGGCGGCGCCCAGCAGCCACTCGGTGGGGTTGTTGCGCGGCTGGCCGAGCACGTCGCCGAAGAACTCCACCCTGACCTCAAGCTGCTCCACCGGGGTGAAGCCGGCGGCCGCACGGAACAAGAAGGCGCTCCCGGAGACCAGGTCGTCCACCTCTTCTTTACCCGTCAGCCGGGCCCCCAGGTTGCCGCCGAAGCGGAACTTGCCCACGTGCCCGGTGAGGACCACCGTCGGGCTGAACGATACGGTCCGGAGCCCCACGTACTGGGTGTGGTTCCCGCTGGGGAAGGACAGCGGCAGGGCCAGGCCCAGGCCAAAGCCCTCGTCACCGGGGTCGAGGAACCGGATCTTGGGGACCAGACGGATATCCCCCATCGTGGTGGCCTTGATACTGCCGCCCCACGCTTCCAGGCCGTCGCCGGCCACGGCCAAGTGGATCGGCACGTCCAGGGCCACGTCCGCCGGCCCGAAGCCGATGGCCGCCTGCAGGTCCATCGTGGCCAGATCCCCCACGACGCGGTTCTGGATATCGTCCCCCACGTAGTACGCCAGCGGGTTGCGGGCGTAGCTGAACCACAGCCCGAAGGCCGGCTGCCACAGGTCCAAGGTGGTGGCCGAGTGGGTGGTGAACCAGCCCTGGCCGTCGGCGTTGGGCTGGAAATGCTGCACGTCCAGGGCCGGAGGCGCATCTTGCGCCTTGGCCGATGGTGCCCAGCAGGTCACACAGGACAGGGTCAACAACAGGGTCAGGTACTTCTGCATCTCACGCTCCGATCGACACTGTGAGAGCGATGATCCCATATAAACAATGCCGTCGCCAGCAGGAGACGCCCGGTCCACGCGGACTCCAATGCACCAAACGGGCGATTTTCCCGGGAAACGGCTAGAATCCGCCGGCCGGATTCCTGAAAGAACGCGAGGAGAGATCGACCCCATGCCCGAGCAAGACAATCCGTCCATCGAGGAGCTGGGTACCGATCTGTCCCGGGGGTTGACCTCGGTTCAGGTGAACGCCAACCGGTCCCGTTGGGGCAACAACCAGCTGACCCAGACGGCCCAGGTGACGTTCTTGCAGCGGCTGTGGGAGACGCTGGCTGACAAGACCCTGATCGTGCTGATCGTCGCCGCGGTCATCTCCATCGCCCTGGGGTTCTTCACCCACGAATTCCTCGAGGGCATCGCCATCCTCATCGCCGTCGCCATCGCGTCGCTGGTGGGGGCCTTCAACGAACACCAGAAGGACCGGGAGTTCGCCGCGCTGAACAAGGTCAAGGAAGATGTCCTGATCAAGGTCATCCGCGGCGGCGAGTTCATGCGCATCTCCGTGTACGAGCTGGTGGTGGGCGATCTCATCGAGCTGCAGACCGGCGACAAGATCCCCGCCGACGGCTTCCTCGCCCGGGGCGTGGACGTACGGGTGGACCAGTCCACCCTCACCGGCGAAGCGGCCTCCGTGCGCAAAGACGACAGCGACCCCGAGCTGCTGTGTGGCACCGTCCTCACCGACGGCCACGGCATGATGGTCGCCACCGCCGTGGGCGACCACAGCGAGTACGGCAAGCTCCGGCTGGCGGTGCAGGAGGGGACGGAGGAGACCCCCCTGCAGGAGCGGCTGAGCAAGCTGGCCGACCAGATCGGCATCGCCGGCACCGTCGCCGCCGTGCTGACCTTCGCGGCCCTGATGCTCCAGGGCATCCTGCGCAACGAACTGAGCTGGCCCCCGGACACCGCCACGTTCCAGGCCCTGCTCCAATACGCCATCATCGCCGTGACCATCGTCGTGGTGGCCGTGCCCGAAGGCCTACCCCTGGCCGTCACCGCCTCCCTGGCGTACTCCGTGCGCAAGATGATGGCGGACAACAACCTGGTCCGCCGGCTGATGGCCTGCGAAACCATGGGCGCCGCCACGGTGGTCTGCACCGACAAGACCGGCACCCTGACCTACAACCACATGCGCGTCGCCGCCGCCTGGCTGGGGGGCCAGCGCTTCGACGATCCCCCGGACCGGGACGACGTCACCGAGACCGTCCGCGAGTCGTTTTGCAAGATCTCGTCGATCAACTCCACGGCCCGCCTGGAAAAGGACGGCGACCAGCTGCACTACGTGGGCAACGTCACCGAGTGCGCCCTGCTGGCCATCGTCGAGCGCTGGGGCGAGGACTACGTGGCCCGCCGGGCCAGCGCCGACGTGCTGCACCAGCTGAGCTTCTCGTCCGCCCGCAAGCGCATGACCACCCTGATCCGCCAGCGTGAGAACACCCTGGTGCTGGTCAAGGGCGCGCCGGGTATCGTGCTGGGGCGCTGCTCCCACCTGCTCCAGGGCGACGGCAAGATCCCATTGGACGATGCCACCCGCGAAGAAGCGCGGGAGGTCATCGATGCCTTCTCCGGCCGGGCCCTGCGCACCCTGGCGCTGGCCTACCGCAACGCCCCGGGGGAGCAGGTGCTGGAGGGATCGGACAAGAACCTGGTGCTGGTGGGCATCGTCGGCATCGCCGACCCGCCCCGGGAGGACGTGCCCGAGGCCATCGCCCGCTGCCGCGGCGCCGGCATCGACGTCAAGATGGTCACCGGCGACAACCGGGCCACCGCCGAGCAGATCGCCCGCCAGATCGGCATGCTGGACGAGGGCGAGCTGGTGATGACCGGCCCGGAGCTGGACGAACTCAACGAGGCCGAGCTGCGCCGCATCGCCCCGGACCTGCGCATCCTGGCCCGCTCGTCCCCGGGCAACAAGCACCAGCTGGTCCACGCCCTGCGGGAGCGCAAGGAGGTGGTGGCGGTCACCGGCGACGGCACGAACGATGCCCCGGCCCTGCGCCACGCCGACGTGGGGCTCTCCATGGGCCTGTGCGGCACGGAGGTGGCCAAGGAGGCCAGCGACATCGTGCTGCTGGACGACAACTTCTCCTCCATCGTGCGGGCCGCTGTCTGGGGCCGCTCGATCTTCGAGAACATCCGCAAGTTCCTCCAGTTCCAGCTGACGGTGAACGTGGCCGCCCTGGCGGTGGCCTTCACGGGCGCTCTGCTGGGCTTCGGCACGCCGCTGACGGCCGTACAGCTGCTGTGGGTCAACCTGATCATGGACACCCTCGCGGCCCTGGCCCTGGGCCTGGAGCCCCCCAGCGACGAGCTACTGGAGCAGCCGCCCCACGGCCGCCACGCGCCGCTCATCTCCAAGTCGATGTGGTTCAGCATCCTGGCCATGGGAGCGGTGATGTTCGCCATCGAGATGATCGTGCTGACCACCGGCGTGGTGGTGGACCGGGACGACCCGGCGGCGCTGACGATGGTGTTCAACATCTTCGTGTTGATGCAGGTCTTCAACGAGGTCAACTGCCGCTCCACCCGCTTCGACAAGAGTGTGTGGAAGGGCATCCTCTCCAGCCACTGGTTCATCAGCATCGTCGCCATCATCGTCGTGCTGCAGGTGGGGATCGTCCAGTTCGGCGGTGATTTCTTCCGCACCATCGGGCTGAGCCCCGCCGAGTGGGGCAAGTGCGTCCTCGTGGCGCTGGTGATCCTGCCGGTGGGCTATCTGCTGCGCTTCATCGGCCGGATGCTGCCAGCCGAGTGGTTCGAGGAGACCGCTTGAGCCGTCTGAGCGGGACCGCAGAGCTCTGGCGGTCCCAGCTTGCCGAAGCCATCGTCCAAGCAGAGGAACTGGCCCGCATCGCCCCGGCCCGGGGGTTGACCGCCGACGACATCGCCGCGGCCTGCGAAGGGCTGCCGGCCCGTATCCCCCGGCCCTACGCCAGCCTCATCGATGGCGACGACCCCGATGACCCCATCGCCGCCATGGTGATCCCCGATCCCCGCGAACTCCAACCGTCCCCAGACCTGTCCGAGGACCCCCTGCAAGAGGAACGGGACACCCCGGTCGAGGGGCTGATCCACCGCTATCCGGACCGGGCGCTGCTGCTGCTCACCGGCCGCTGCGCGTCCTATTGCCGCTTCTGCATGCGGCGGCGTCGGGTGGGGCGTCCCGCCGGCCGACGGGAAGAGCCATGGCTGGAGGAGGTGGTCGTTTACCTGGACGACCACCCGTCGATCCACGAGGTCATTCTCTCCGGGGGTGATCCGTTGGTCCTATCCGACGAGCGGCTGGAGCGGTGCCTGACGGCCATCAGCCGGGCCCGGCACGTGGAGCTGATCCGCATCGACACCCGCGTCCCGGTGGTGTTGCCCTCGCGGGTCGACGACCAGTTGGCCCGGCTGTTGCGCCGCTTCGCCCCCCTGTGGCTGGTGACCCACTTCAACCACCCCCGAGAGCTCACACCGGCGGCCATCGCCGCCTGCGCGACCCTCGCGGACGCCGGCATCCCGCTGCAAAACCAGGCGGTGCTACTCGCCGGAGTCAACGACGATCCCCAGGTCATCGAGGCGCTATGCCGGGGGCTGCTGACCGCGCGGGTGCGGCCCTACTATCTGCACCAGTGCGACCTGGTGGACGGCGCGGGGCACTTCCGTACGCCGCTGCGGACCGGCCGGGAGATCGTCGCGGGGCTGTGTGGCCGTATCGCCGGGATGGGAATCCCTCGATTTGTCGTGGACTCCCCCGGTGGGCACGGCAAGGTGGCGCTGGGACCCGAAAAATCCAGTGACCAAATAGAAAAAATCTCGTGCCCCGATGGCACAAAGATCAGTTATCCCGATTTGGACGAAAAAGATGGCCGCGCGTCTTCCTGAAATCTCAGTTAGGATGCTTGACCAGCAGGAAGTCCCAACCCAGGAACCTCTAGCCGCATTAGGAAGCTCCATGACCTCAAACCGAACCTACCCAGCCTCAGATCCGTGGCTGGATCGGCGACGCCGGCTGCTCGCCTTGATCCTGGCTATACCCCTCATCTCGTTGACGGCCTGCGACAAGGACAACGACGACGACGACGATAGCGCCGACGTGGAGCCCGCCGCCTTTGACATGGACGCCGACACGGACCGCGACGGCACCCTGGACGGCAGCGAGGCTGAGGACGCCATCGAGGCCGACGCCCCGGGGCTGGTGCTGCTGGTCAACGTCGACGACGACAACGCCGATGGCGAGACCGACGAGATACCGAAGTCCATCTCCGACGAGGAGAACGACCTGGTCCCGGTGGTGATCCAGCCCGAGGCGCTGGCCCAGGCCGCGGCGGGCTCCCAGATCCGGCTGACGCTGGATGGTGATGTGGGGTCCTTCCGTGTGTACTGGGACGACACGCCGCTCATCGGCTCCACCGGGGACGACGTCAAGGCCGAGATCACGGTGGACAACGTGGACGGCACCGAACCCCAGCTCAGCATAGAAGGGGTGGAGTTCCACGGCAGCGCCACGCTCACGGCCACTCTGGTCAGCCCCGACGGCGAGGACCTGGGCGAAGACGTGCTGGCCCTGAGCACGTCACCGATGATGCTCTACAGCAACCTGGACCCCGCCGAGATGCTCTGGGTCGCCAACATCAACATGAGCAACCAGCTCATGCGTGACGGCATCGAGGATGCCATCGGCGCCGAGAACATGACCGAATATTCGGTGGGATCCTACGGCTGGGATGTGTGGATACAGGACGAGTTCGAGTTCACCTACCAGCAGACTCCCGGCGGTCCCATGCGAATGGTGCTGGATTCCATCCGCAATCGCGGCCTGGACGATCTGGCCGAAGACGAGATGCTGGGCCCGGACTTCGGCTGGCTGGAGCGGGGCGAGACGATGCAGGGCAACTCCCTGGACGCCTTCGGCAACCTGGATTGCTCGCCGCCCCTCGACGGCTACCCCCTCGGCCGCATCTACTACGGCGGCACGGAAGCGGGCATGAGCCCCTACCAGGTGGACGCCGCACTGCGGGAATTCCTGGATGAACAGGCCGTCCAGGCGCCGCTGGAGATCGACACCACCTGGCTGGCGGTGGGCCACGTGGACGAATTCATGGCCTTCATCCCCGACTCCACCTCGGACAAGGGATTCCGGCTTCTGTGGGCCGACTACGTCTCGGCGGTGGAGATCCTGGAGGGGCTGGACCCCAACATGTCACTGAGCCGCTTCGCCGACGATCACGGCTACGCCACCGTCGGTGAGATCCTCGAGGACGGCGTCATCGAGTACAACGAGGACCTGGTCACGGACCACCTGGATCCCCTCAAGGCCCAGCTGATGGATGAGTTCGGCCTCGTCGAGGACGATTTCCTGATCGTGCCCGGCCTGTACGAGAACGTGTACGGCGGCTACGCCCTGTCCCTGATCCCCGGCATGGTCAACCTGGCGGTGTGGAACGACACCCTGCTCATCGCCGACCCCTTCTTCCGGGAGTGGAACGGCGCCGACGAGGAGGACGCCAACGGCAACTACCAGCTGGACGATGGCGAAGACCTCAACGGCGACGGCATGCTGAATACCTACAACGATCCATTCGTCCAGTTCATGGAGGACACGATGCCCGAGCAGCTGGAGCTGGTGTTCCTGGATAACTGGAACGATTACCACCTGATGATGGGCGAGGTGCATTGCGGCACCAACATCGTGCGCACGCCGGTGTCTGATCCCTACTGGTGGGAGGTGGAGTGATGAAGATGTTCAAGATGGCAACCGTCAGCCTCACCGCTGCCTGCATGGCGCTCCTGCTGGCCGTCCCGGCGGCCGCCCAGTCCGATGACACCGTGCTGGGCCAGCAGGTGGCCAAATTGGCCGTCCTCGACGGTGGTGACTACCTCGCCGCCCGCGACGTGATCACCGCCCTCGGCACCGACGCCCTGCCTTCCCTGCAAACTCTGGCAGACGGCACCGCCGACTGGCGGGTCGCCGCCGCCGCCGACGCCTGCGCCGGCTGGATCACGCACGGGGAAACCTACCGGGCCTTCGAGGCCACCGGCACGGGTATCACCCGCGCCAATACCGTGCAGTACCGCAAGGGCGATGTGGCCTGGGACGAAACCCTGTCCCCGTTGCTGGTCGAAAAGGTCCTCTGGACCGAGGGCGACGCCAACCTTCGAGGCGCCGCCGTGGACCTGCTGGGTCGCATCCGCGATCCCCGCTCGGCCCAGCCGCTGGCCTGGGCGCTGAACCACGACGCCGACCCGATGGTGCAGATCATGGCCGCCGACGCCCTGCAGCGTAACGACGGAGCTGGGGCCCACGACGGCCTGGCGCTGGCATTACGCGAGTCCGACGATCCGGGTGTGCGCGCTGCTGCCGCCATGGCGTTGGGCTGGCGCAAGGACGCCGTCGGCACCTCGGTGCTGCTGGATGCCCTGGGCCACGACAAGGCCGTCGATGTGCGTGCCGCGTCTGCCAAGGCGCTTGGTTGGATCGGCGAGGCTTCCGCCGACATCGCCCTGGAGACCGCCTTGATGAACGACCCGGAGCCCGCTGTCCGCGGCCAGGCCGCATCCGCCCTGGGCCGTCTGGGCACCGAGCGGGCCCGCGCAGCCCTGAACCACGCGGCCAATCACGACGCCGACACCGAGGTCGTACGCAAGGCCAACGTTGCCCTCACCAAGTTCTAAGACCCCGATTTTGGCCAATCTGGCCCCGATCTTGCTTTTTTTGGCGTGCGCGCCGCCCCTCTGCTAAGCACCCGCAATTCCTAAGAAAGCTCGTCGCTCCTGCGATTTCTTAACTTTTTTTTGATGAGGACCGTTGACCCGTTGACACCAATTGATATGCTGGCGGCAGTAGGAGAAGGAGGGTGCCATGAAAAAACTCACGCTAACTACCGCAACGATCGCGGTACTCGCCGGGGGGCTTTTGTTAGCCGCCTGCAGCGACCACGATCTCAACAAGGTCCCGGAACAGAAGTTCCCGATGATCGAGGTCGATCCACTGCTTGTGGACTTCGGCGCACTGGAAGCAGGCACCAGCCTGTCCCAGGAGGTCACCATCACCAGCATCGGTGAGGTACCCCTTGAAATCACGCAGATGGTGATGGACGCACCGGACGACTTCGCCCTCTATGCCGACGACCCGGCATTCATCCTCGACCCGTACGCCGCAGAGATCGTGGAGGTCGAGTTCACCGCCACCGGCAACGGCGACGTGGTGGGTGAGCTGCTGATCACCAACACGGACCCGGACAACCCGGAGGTGGCGGTCCAGCTGCACGGCTCGGGCCTGGCCCCGGCCATCCTCATCGATCCGCCGGTGTGGGACTTCGGCGACTTCGAGGTGGGCTGCGAGACCACCACCGAGATCCTGGTCAAGAGCGTGGGTACCTACCCGCTGACGATCATCGATTTCGCCTACAACACCACCGGATCGATGGACTGGTTCACCGACCAGCTGTTCCAGGACATGCAGATGGCCCCAGGGGACGAAGCGGTGGTGGAGATCACCTTCACGCCCGAGGACGTCGATAACTACGACGGCCTGCTGAGCGTGACCAGCGACGACCCGGCCCAGGCCACGGCCGAAGGCGTCCAGACCGGTGAGGGCACCGCCGGTTCGTGGTACGCCGACCCGTTCCTCCAGGAGGGCAACAACTGGACGGACATCATCTGGGTGGTGGACAACTCCTGCTCCATGAGTGACGAACAGGGCCAGCTGGGCCAGGACTTCCAGAACTTCTACAGCATCGTCAACTCCATCGGCATCGACTACCGCATCGCCACGGTGACGACGGACAACGACAACTTCCAGAACGGCTTCATCGACGTCAACACGCAAAACGGCGCCACGACCTTCGCCAACAACTGCTCCCTGGGTACCATGGGCAGCGGCACCGAGCGGGGTCTCAAGTACGGCTGGGATTCGCTGACCAAGGCGATGAACAACACCAGCCCCAACCAGAACTTCTACCGACAGGACGCGGGCCTGCGGGTCATCTTCGTCTCCGACGAGCCGGACCAGAGCGGGTCGTGGAGCTCCTACGTCACCAATTACCAGAGCGTGAAGGCCAACCCGGACCACGTCATCCTCAGCGCCGTGTGCGGTACCGACGGCCAAAACGCCACCAGCTGTAGCGGCCAGGGCGGTAGCGCCAGCGCGGGCTCCGGCTACGTGGAGGCGACCAACGCCACCGGCGGCATCCTGGCCCGCATCTGCGACGACGACTGGTCCACGCCGATGTCCAACCTGGCCTGGCAGGCCGTCAGCCTGGCCGACACCTTCGAGCTGAGCCACACGGTGGTCATCCCCAGCACCATCGCCGTGGAGGTCAACACCGTGCCGGTCACGGCCCACTGGTGGTTCGAAGCGGCCAGCAACTCCGTCATCTTCGAGGCCGACTATGTGCCCGAGGACGGCGACGAGATCCTCATCACCTACGGTGTCGAGGGGACCTGCGAGGGCTGATCCGCCCCTCCCCCTCACCCGCCGCCCTATCCCGACCTATAATCCGTTCATGAAGCAGCCGCTCCTCTTCCTGTTGCTACTCCTGTGCGCACTGCCGGCCACCGCCGAGGACGGTGAGGGCGAGCCCGCCGGCTGGTTCGGCTTCAACTTCCGGGCCCAGGAGGAGGGGCCGCTGGTCAAGATGGTGTTCCCGGGCACCCCCGCCGCCGCGGCGGGGATGAAGGTGGGCGACCGGTTGCTGACGGTGGACGGCAAGAGCCTGGCCGGGCTCAAGGCCAGCGAGGTCATCGCCACCATGGCCGGCCCGCCGGGGAGCACAGCCGAGCTCACGGTGCGCCGCGGCAAGGAGGAGGTCATCCTCACCGCCGTGCGGGGCGCCCGCCCGGACAAGAAGGCCATCGAGGCGCTGCGCCTGGAGGCCACCATCGCCGCCGCACCGCCCCAGCGCCGGGCTCAGATGAGGCTCACGGCCCTGCCGGCGGAGGCCACCGCGGACGATGTGGTGGGCGTGTGGCACCAGTATCGGGTGGACCACGGCGACAAGCCGGTGCAGGAGACGGTCGTCGTCGCCGTGCTCAAGCGGCTGATGGGCGTCGGAACGCCGACGGCAACGGCGGCCATCGACGAGGTGATCGGAGCCGCGGACGGGTCGCTGATGACCCAGCCGCGCTACCACCGCCGTGTGGCCGACCTGTACCTGGGGATGGCCCCGCCGCGGCCGCAGGACACGGTCCAGCGGGCCCGCCTGGGCCTGGAGCACGCCCCCGCCGGCCACGCCGAGCACCCCTGGCTCTCGCGGGCGCTGGGGGAGGCCCTGTTGGCCCAGGGGGACGTGGAGGGCGCCGTGGCGGCCAGCGGCGCGGCGCTGGAGAGCTGGCACCCCCCTACCCTGCTGTGGTTCGAGGCCGGGGAGCGCACCCACCGGGCCCAGGTGGTGGACGGCCACTCACGGCTAGCCCAGCTGCGGGCCACCGCGCTGCGCGCCAGCGGAGACGACGACAGTGCCGAGGCCGTGCTGCGCCAGCGGCTCCAGTACCGCTACGAGGCCGGCTGCGCCGAGCAGCTCTCCGGCATGGGTCTGACGCCACCCCAGCCGCCCCGGCCCGCCGTGCCCCTGGAGGCGTCACGGTTCCCCGATTTCACGCTGCCGATGCTGGCCGGCGACGGTGAGATGTCCCTCTCCGATCTGGCGGGCAAGCCGGTGTTGGTCGTGCTGTGGGCCTCCTGGTGCGGCCCCTGCAAGGCGGAGTTGGCCCACCTCGACGGGGCCTACGCCGATCTCGTCGCCGAGGGTATCGAGGTGCTGGCCATCAACGTGATGGACAACGCCGGCGACGCCCACGCCGCCCTGGAGACCAACGGCTGGCCCTTCCCCGTGCTGCGGGACCGGGACAAGCAGCTGACCCGCGCGCTGGGCATCCAGTCCATCCCGCGGGCCTACGCCCTGGATCCCGCTGGCGTGGTGGCCGAGACCTATCAGGGGTACTCGTCCGCCACCGCCGAGGAGCAGCACACGCTGCTGGCCTCGCTGGCCGGCGGCGGGTCGTCCACGCCCCATCTCATCGAGGTGGAGGTGGGGGACGAGCGCCTGGTGCCGTTGGCCGTCTACCCGCTACCGGGAGCCAACACACTGGCGGCTGGCGGCAGGGACACCCCTCTGGTGGTGGCCGGCACCGTACACGGCGCCGCCGTACCCTTTGACGCAGGCGGTATGCGCGAAGAGGACGCCCGGGAGTCACCGGTCAAGCTCAAGCACATCGAGGTGCTGCCCGACGGCACCTGGGTGGCCGTGGCCAAGAAGCACGTGGCCCTGCTCCCGCCCCAGGGAGATCCGGTGCCGCTGGTGGGCGGCAAGACCGTCTCGGCGGTGGCCGTCGCCGGGGACCAGCTGGTGGTGGCCATGGGCGGGCGCGGATTGCTCACCGGCTACGACAGCAGCGGCGAGGAGTTGTGGACCGGCGGCGGAGAGGCGGTCACCTGGGATCTGATCCCGCTGACGCTGCCGGGCGGGGAGCCGGGGCTGGGCCGGGTCCGCCCGGACGGGCTGCAGATGCTCACCGCCGGCGGGGAACCGGTGGAGACCTTGCCGCTGCCGAACAAACCGAGCCGTGCCGAAGGGGACGGCGGCGCTTTCGTGGTCTCCGGGCATATCAAGGCCGCCTCCACCGGCGACCTGGACGGCGACGGCGACACCGAACGGGTCGTGCTGCTCAAAACCCGTCACGTGGTCGGCCTTGGGGACGACGACGAGGTCCTGTTCCGCTTCTCGCTGCCGGTGGACGGCGACATCCTCGTTGCCGACCTGGACGGCGACGGGCGCCACGAGCTGTGGGTCGCCTCGGCGGCGGCCGGCGTGGCCTGTATACGTGTGAACTGAACCCACTGTGGAGGTAGACATGGTCCTGGCCGAGTTCAGCATGGCCCCCTTCGACAAGGGCGAGAGCCTCAGCAAGTACGTGGCCCGCTCCCTGGACATCATCGACGCCAGCGGCATCCCCTATCAGCTCACCCCGATGGGCACGATCCTGGAGGGGGAGTACGACGAGGTGATGGCGGTGATCCGGGACTGCTTCGAACGCATGAGCGACGACTGCAACCGCATCACCGTGTCGGTGAAGATGGACTACCGCAAGGATCGCAGCGGGCGGCTCAAGGGGAAGATCGCGTCGGTAGAGTCCAAGCTGGGGCGCAAGCTGGTGACCTGATTATCGGCGGCGCCGGATGGTCGCCAGAGCGGTGAGCAACGCGAACGCCCACAGGCGGGTGGTGGCGCCGTCACGAGCCATCTCGCAGTTGCATCCCCCGCCGATGTCGTCGTCATCGGCGGCGGCGGTATCGTCATCATCCATCGTGTCGTCGTCGTCCCCGGTGTCGTCGTCATCCGCCGTGTCGTCGTCGTCGCCAGCCGAGTCGTCGTCGTCGCCGGTCCCGCCGCACTTATCCTCGTCCTCGTAGTCGGTGAGGCCGTCGCAGTTGTTGTCGATGCCGTCCTCGCAGTCCTCCCCGGCGTCGGCGTGGACCGTTTCGTCCCCGTCGTCGCAATCGCCCTCACAGGCGCTGTAGCCGTCGCCGTCGCCGTCCTCCTCGTCCTCCGGTAGTGTGCCGTCGCAGTCGTTGTCGTTGCCGTCGCAGATCTCGGCGGCCCCCGGATAGATGTCGGGGTTCTCGTTGTCACAGTCCCCCTGGCAGGCGGTGTAGCCGTCGGCGTCCAGATCCTCGTCCACGTCCTCGTCCAGCGGGCCGTCGCAGTCGTTGTCCAGGCC
>CAZDDH010000055.1:0-14567 GCA_964504165.1 uncultured Rickettsiales bacterium
CGACGACGATACCGGCGACGACGATACCGGCGACGACGATACCGGCGACGACGATGACATCAACGACGACGACGACTTCGGCGACGACGACGACACGACCGACAGCTACACCCTGCCCGAGGACGACAAGATCGTGATGGAAGGCACCGGCTGCAGCTGCGACACCGCCGACGGTTCACGGAGCGGTGCCGCCCTCTCCCTGCTGCTGCTCCCCTGGCTGCTGCGCCGCCGGATCCGCTGAATCCCCGGACGCCGACGCCTCGGACGGTCCCTCCCCTCCCGCCTCGCGCTGCTCACGCTCCCTGGCCCGGATCTCCAGGTACTCCTGGCGGCTGATCTGCGTGCCGGGCTCCATGCGGTCGATGAACAGCACGCCGTCGAGGTGGTCCAGCTCGTGCTGGACGATGACGGCGGTGAAGCCATGGATCGCCTCCGTGCGTCGTTCTCCGTCCAGACGGTCCCATTGCAGCAACAGCTCGGCATTGCGCAGCACCTGGGCGTTGATCTCCGGGATGGAGAGGCAGCCCTCCCAGCCGGGCGTGGTCTCGGCGGAGCGCTCCAGGATGACGGGGTTGAGCAGCGCCTCGAACGGCTCGTCCGGGCGATCGAAACGCTGGACCCACACCAGCCGGCGGGGGATGCCCACCTGGATGGCGGCGATGCCCACCCCAGGGGCAGCCTTCACCGTCGCCAGCAACCGGCGGGCCAGGTACTGCACGGCGTCGTCGGCCGGGTCCACGGGGGCGCTGACCTCCCGCAGCAGGGCGTCGCCGGCGGGCCCGTCGTTGTGTACCAGCTCCATGGCCTGATCCGGGGCGGACCGCATCACCACAAAACGTTCCAGGGCGCTGAGCTGCCGGGGATCCTCGACCCGCTCCCGGGCCGTTGCTGAGCCGCTGGTGGCCGGCGGCGCACCCCCGCCGCGGGGCGTACACGCGGTGAAGGCCCACGATGCCGTCAGCAGCAAAACCAGGAGGTGCAGGTGTTTCATCGGATTCCCCTGTCGCCACCCCCCGGGCGCCATCAGGGGCGGTAGATCGTCAGCAGCTCGTCGTCCACGGCGTCGTCCACCGACGATACCGCATCCCGCACCTGTTCGGCGCCGGTGGGACGCCTGGAGCCCGCCTGGATCATCACACAGCGGTTGCGGCCCTCCTCCTTGGCCATGTAGAGGCCCGCGTCGGCCAGCTGCACCGCCTGCTCCAGATCCAGATCCAGGTCCGGATCGTCAAAGAAAGGCAGCCCCACGCACCCCACCGAACAGGTCTTGCGCAGCAGGGGGCCCGCGCCGGTCATGAACTCGGTGGCCTCCACCGCGGCGCGCAGACGCTCGGCAAAACGGAGCACCGATCCCTGCTGGGTCCGCGAAAGCACCACCAGGAACTCCTCGCCGCCCCAGCGCACGACCACGTCGTTGAGCCGCACCTGGCTCTTGAGGACCGCGGAGAACTGACGCAACACCGTGTCGCCGGCGTCGTGCCCCAGCTCGTCGTTGACCCGCTTGAAGTGATCGATGTCCACCATGAACACGCCCGCCACCGGGAACGGCTCGTCTGCCCCCCGGTTCTTGCGCCCCTCGGCGATGGCCCGGCGGCGGCGGTTGATGTCGTCCAGCAGGGGCGGCACCGTCTCGAACAGGTAGCGGCGGTTGCGCAGCCCGGTGAGGGGATCGCTGAGGGACAGCTCCTTGAGTTCTTCGGCCATCTCCCGGAGCTCGGCGGTGCGTTTGTCTACGGCCCGCTGCAGGCTGCGCTCCCGATGACGCAGCCGGCGGATGCGGACGGCTGGCAGGGTGACCAGCAAGACCACCAGCGCCAGGACGGCCAATACCCGGAAGGTCCGCGTCTCGTAGAAATACGGCTGGATGGCGAAGCGGTAGACCGCCGGTGCCTCGTTGCAGGCGTCCTCTCCGTTGCAGGCAGTGACGGCAAACTCGTAGCTCCCGGGAGGGAGGTGGCTGTACACCGCGCCCCGCTCCGCGCTGCCTTCGGTCCAGTTGGTGTCCAGCGGGGAGAGACGGATACGGAAGCGAATCTCCTCCGGGCCCAGGAAGGTGGGCGACGTGTAGCGGAACTCCAGACGGCCGGTGCCCGCCGGCAGCAGCGCCTCCTCGTCCACCGCCATGTCCCGCTCATCGATGCGGACCGACTCCAGCAGGATGGGCGGCGCGGATGATTTTTCCGCCATCTCCGCGGGATCGAGGTAGACGACGCCCGCCACGGTGGGGAACCACAGGCGGCCGTCGGTGGTGCGCCACCCCGACGGCTGGGAGCCGCCGTTGCATTCGGACGCCGGCATGCCCTGGGCCCGGCCGTAGGTCACCATGTCGATCTCGGTGCGCGCGCCCGACAGGAACTCCTCCAGCTGGGACTCGTCCACCCGTGAGATGCCCTTGTTGCCGCTCATCCAGATGCCGCCCAGGCCATCTCGGAGCATGCGGTAGACGACCTCGTCGGCCAGGCCGTGCCGCGACGTGATGGGGGTCAAGCCTCCGGCGCCCAGGTGCACGAGCCCTTCGGACGTGCTCAGCCACAGCCCCTTCTTGGCGGACAGGACGCCGTTGATCATGCGCTGGTTGGCGGTCAGCCCGGCCCACGCCGGATCCACCAGCAGGGTGTCGTTGTCCACGCGGGCCACCCCGCCCCCCTCCGTCCCGACCCACACGGTTCCATCCTCGTCCTCGTGGATGGCGCGCACCAGCTCGTGGGGCAGCCCGTCGGCCCTCCCCAGCGTGGTCAGCTCACCTTCCCTCAACCGGCTGAGGCCGCCCCGGGTCCCGAACCACAGGGTGCCGTCCCTGGCCTCGACGATGGCGTAGACGACGTTGGAAGCCAGGCCGTCCTCGGTGGTGAGCGTGCTCCGCTGCTCCCCGGTCAGCCGCTTGACGCCGCCCCCGTAGGTCCCCAACCACAACGTGCCTTCCCGGTCCTCCAGGATGGCCATCACCGCGTGCCCGGACACCGATCCAGCGCCGGGGAACGGGGCCGGCTGGTCGTCGACGATCAGGTTGAGCCCGGCGTTGGAGCCCACCCACAGGCTGCCATCCTTTCCCTGGAAGATGGACCACACGTCGTCGCTTGCCAGGCCGTCGATGGACGAGATCTGCCGGAACAGGGAATCGGCCATGCGATCCACGCCACCGGCCGTCCCCAGCCACAGCCCCCCCTGGGCATCTTCCATCAGGGAATACACATGTTCGTTGGACAGCCCGCTGCCGATGGAGAACGGCTCGGCGCCGTCCTCGTTGATCCGGATGACGCCGCGGTACAGCGTGCCGGCCCAGAGGTTGCCCCCCGAGTCTCGAAGGATGCTCTTCACCGTGGCGCCGCGGAGCAGCGGCTCTCGCACCGGCAAGACCGACTCACCGCGCGCCCGCCAGATCCCCCCGGTCGTGGTGCCCATCAGGACGCTGCCGTCGTTGTCTTCGTGTAGCGAGAAGACATGCCGGTCCTTCAGGATCGGCTCGCCGGGCACCCGCGTGTACGGCGCGCTGGCCTGGTACTGCAACACGCCGTGTTCACCGCGGGCCGCCCACACCACCCCCCGGCTGTCCACCATCAGCTCGTCGATGCGCCCCAGCAGTTTGCCATCGGCATCCGTGACGGACGTGACCTGCCCATCGTCCAGGCGGTTCAACCCCACGTCCGTGCCGACCCAGATCTCGCCCCCCGGGGACTCGGCCAGGGCCAGCACCACGTCCGAATCCAGGCCCTCGCTGCTGCCGAAAGCGCGGAATTCGCCGTCCAGGTACCGCATGACGCCGCCACCCTGGACTCCGATCCACAACCCTCCCTGGCCCACGACCAGCGAGGAAATGAAGTTGGCGGAGAAGGCGTCGGTGTTGGAGCGGTCGAAGACCACGATCCGGGCACCGTCGAACCGCGCCAGCCCCTCCTGAGTGCCCAGCCAGACGTAGCCGTCGGCGGTCTGCGCCATGGTCTGTACGGAGATCTGTGGCAGGCCGTCCTCGGGCCCCCAGGACTCGTGCACGTAGGCGCGGATCGGCTTGTCCGGCTGCAGGCCGGCCGCCGGCACGAGCACCATCGAGGCCACGATGGCGCCTAGCGACAGGCACCCTCGAGCCCACCACAAGGACGGATTCCCCATGGCTTCATTGTGCCACATTGGGCTACTCTGCCGCCCGCGCAAGGCGTTGAAAACAACGCAGAAATTGGGGAACAACGATGGAAGAATCGGTCAAACAGATCATCGAACTGGTCGTGAACTGGGGCACCTCCAGCGGGCTGAAGATCATCGGCGCGGTGCTGATCCTGCTGTTCGGCTGGCTGCTGTCCAGCTGGGCCGGGCGCAAGGTCAAGGCGCTGATCCTGCGTCCGGAGGGGCTGGACGACACCCTCGCCGGCTTCGGCGGCGGGGCGGTGCGGTTCCTGATCCTGGCCATGGCCATCATCGCGGTGCTGAACAACTTCGGCATCCAGACCGCGTCGGTCATCGCCATCCTGGGCTCGGCCGGCATCGCCATCGGCCTGGCCTTACAGGGCACCCTGTCCAACGTGGCGTCGGGCATCGTGCTGCTGGTGCTGCGCCCCTTCAAGCACGGGGACTCGGTGGACGTGGGGTCGGCCAGCGGCTCCGTGGAGGAGATCGGCCTGTTCGCCACCCACATCAAGACCTTCGATGGGCTGTACGTGATGATCCCCAACTCCCAGGTCTGGGGCGCCAAGATCACCAACTACACCCGCAATCCCACCCGGCGAGTCGAGCTGGAGATCGGCATCAGCTATGACGACGACATCGATCACGCGATCCGGGTGATCCACGAGATCCTCGCCGCCGAGGAGCGGGTACTGGACAAGCCCGAACCGCTGGTGGCGGTGGGGGCATTGGGGGACAGCGCGGTGACCCTGCTGGTGCGGCCGTGGACCAAACGGGAAGACAACTGGGGGGCCAGGCTCGCCCTGCTCAAGGCGATCAAGGAGCGGCTGGACGTGGAGGGCATCTCCCTGCCCTACCCGCAGCAAGATGTCCACCTGGTCGGCGGCAACGCCCCGGCCCAGGCCCCGGAAGCCCCGGCGGCGCGTTGACACGGTGGTCCGCATCTCCCAATCTTGATTCGGGACGTGATCCGTGACCGACGATCGACACCGAGATGATCTCCAGGAAACCGGCCTCCTCTCCGGCGAGGACCTGGAACGCTTGCGCGCCGCCCGTGGCGCCCAGCAACCGCCCACCTCCCTGCTGATCTACAACCGGGACGGGGTCCAGGTGGTCCCCCTGCGGGAAAACCGCTGCGTCGTCATCGGGCGTTTCCCCCCTGCGGACGTGGCCATCCGCGACGGCAGCCTGTCCCGCCAGCACGCCTCCATCGAACTCCTCGAGGGGGAGGTCTGGGTGGAGGATCTGGATAGCACCAACGGCACCCGCATCGACGGCGAGCCCGTCGGACGGGCGCGGCTCGAGGTGGGGGCCGAGCTGGAGCTGGGCGCCGTGCGGGCCTCCCTGCACCGCCAGGGCTCGGGTGGAGGGCGAGGCGTCGAGCTCGGTGGGCACGACCCGTTCCAGCGGGAGCTGGAGGCCGAGGTGGTTCGAGCGAGGCGCTTCGGGCGGGGGCTGGCCCTGTTGCGCATCCGTAGCGCCCGCACGGCCACGGGGCCGCTGGGCGGCACACCGCTGGGTAGCTGGCTGGGGCAGATCCGCAACTTGCTGCGCTCTTTCGACCGGGTGGCGCTGTACAGCCATGACACCCTGGAAGTGCTGCTCCCCGAAGCGGACGAGGCCTCGGCACTGGGCATGGCCCGGCGCATGGCCGACGGGGACGAGCCGCTGCGTATCGGCGTCGCCCTGATGCCGCGGCACGCCAGCACGGCGGGCAAGCTCGTGGCGGTGGCGGGCTCTGCGTTGCGGGCGGCGGACGGGGCCGATCCGCTGGTCGTGGCCGGCCCCGAGATAGACGGCCTCCCCGCCCCGGATGCCGGCCCTTTGCGCGGGCCCATCATCGAGTGCGACGCCATGCGCCGTGTGTTCGCCACGGCCCGCAAGGTGGCCGGATCGGCGATCCCGGTGTTGCTCACCGGCGAGACCGGCACGGGCAAGGAGGTGCTGGCGCGGTTCATCCACGAATCCGGCGACCGCGCCGGCAAGCCGCTGATCTGCGTCAACTGCGGCGGCATCCCGTCCAATCTGGTGGAGAGCACCCTGTTCGGCCATGAGAAGGGCGCCTTCACGGGCGCGGACCGCCAGCGACGGGGGCTCTTCGAGACGGCCCACGGCGGCAGCATCCTGCTGGACGAGGTGGGGGAGCTACCGGCCGAGGCTCAGGCCGCGCTGCTGCGCGTGCTGGAGACCAAGCGCTTCAACCGGGTGGGATCTTCGCGGGAGATCGAGGTGGACGTGCGGGTCATCGCCGCCACCCACCGGGACCTGGAGGCCATGTGCAAGGATGGCCAGTTCCGCGACGACCTGCGCTACCGGCTCAACGCCATGACGCTGCGTATCCCGTCGCTGCGGGAGCGCCCCGAGGAGATCCGCCCGCTGGCCGAGCTGTTCATCCAGGAGGCCAACGCCGCCAACCACAGCCACGTGACCGCCGTCGATCCCGACGCTATGGAACGGCTGACCAACCACCCTTGGCCCGGCAACGTCCGTGAGCTGCGCAACGCAATCGAACGGGCTGTCGTCATCGCCGCCGGCGACACCATCGTCACCGATGATCTGCCCGACACCCTGCGCGGCCCCGACTGCGCCGGCCCCGTCACCGCTGAGCCGGACGGGGACACCCCCTGCTCCGCCGCACTGGCCGACGAGATCAACCTACGCTCCGAGGTCCAGCGCTACGAGATGGAGCTGATCTTGCGGGCCCTCGACGGTGCCGACGGAGACCGCAACCTGGCCGCCCGCCGGCTTGGGTTACCGGTACGCACGCTGGCGCACAAGCTCAAGAAATTTGGGATCACGCGCAAGAATTACGATCAGCAGTAGGGTCATCGGCCGGCGGTCAGCAGCGCCGACAACTCCCGCGCGATCAGAAAGTGCCCCACGTCATTGGGGTGGACCCGGTCGGCCCGGTCGTCGCCTTTGCGTTCGCGGGCCGGGGTCCCGTCGGATTTGTCGCCACCGTCCTGCGGTTCGTACCCGTCCGCCAGACCCTGGGCTCGCAGCGCCTGTACGGCGCCCTCCTGGCGGCCCTTGCGCAGCTCCCGGGAGCCGAAACGTTCGAAGGGACCGGTCAAGTCGATGAAGGGGATGCCCAGCTCGTCCATGAGGGCGGTCAAGTGTTCGTACGCCCGGACGTCCCGGGGCGGCCAGGAACCTCGCTCCGCCAGCGGGGGCACCAAGGTGGCCAGCAACGGCGTATCCCTGTCATCACACATCTGGGCCAGCTCGGTCAGGGCCGATTCCAGCGCCGCCGCCCCCTCCTCGAAGGTAGGTTGCTGCTCGCGGAACAGCAGCTGCGCCCAGATCACCCGGTACAGGGCCGAGCGGCGGAAGAGATCCAGCTGGAGCCTGGAGACGTCCTCGGCGTTGGCCTGGACGGAGTAGATGGTGCCGTCCTGCTCGAACAACACGGGGGTGAAGTTGTAGTCGTTGAGGCCCAGCTGTAGCAGCACCCCGTCCGGGTCGAACTCGGCGCCGCGGGCCCGGTAGAGGGCCACCTCGTTCACCGGCGTGTAGCCGGGCACGCCCAGGTTGAAGACCTCGACGGGGCGCCCCTGGCTCGCGGCCAGCAGGTGTTCCAGGTGTAGGGTCCAGGCCGCATCCGCGGTGACCGAGTCCCCCAGCGCCACGTAGCGCAGCTCGTCCGGCTCCCGCTCCACGGAGCGCTCGTGGTCGATGATGCCCATGGAGTTGGCCGCGCAGCTGGAGGGGACCAGCTCGTAGCCGTGGGGGCTCGCCAGGCGCTTGCAGTCGCGGTTCCACTTGAGGAACTTGTCCACGGATTCGTGTTCGGTGATGTCATCCAGCCCCAGCATCCGGATCCCTACCTCGAGGACCAGCAGGCCCAGGAGCGTGCCAGCGACGACGAGCAGCGCTCGCGACAGGAACTTGCGGGGCATGGAGCCGATATTGGGGTGGGCCGAGCGCTAGGGCAAGTCGAACTCGAAACGGGGGGTCAGGCGCTCGGGCTCCACCACCACCTGCTGCCCGTCCCACAGCAGCCCGGACTCCACGGTCACCCGCTCCATGAGTTCTTCCACGGGCAGGCGCAGTACGTCCATGTCCCACAACCGCACCGCGTTGTCGGCCTGGGGTGTGGCCAGCAGCGAGGCGTCGGGGGAGAACTCCAGGCCGGCGGAGCGGCCGTAGCCGGGCAGGCGCGCCAGCTCACGGTAGCTGCCCACGTCCCAGATGCGCACGTAGCCGTCCGAACCTCCGGTGGCCAGCATCCGGCCATCGGGGGAGAAGGTCACCATCCACGCGATGTTGTCGTGGCCCTCCATCGAGGCCACCTCCCGCAGTCGCTGGACATCCCCGGGGGAGGGTGCGGCGCCACCCGCGCCGGTCTCGTGCGGCAAACCCAGCACCTTGATGCTGCCGTCCCCGTGCACCTTGGCCAGCAGCTGGCTGTCCGGCGAGAACGCCAGGCCACGGGCGATCTGCCCCGATGCGTAGTAGGCCAGCTCACCGCTCTCGGTATCGATGACGTGCACGTCGCCGCCGGCGTCCCCCACGGCCAGCAGCTTCTCGTCGTGGCTGAGGGCCGCCGAGTAGGGCCAGAAGAAGCCGGGGAGACCGAGCTGGACGTCCAGCTTGCGGGCGCGCCCTTCCTCGATGTGGCAGATCCAGATCCCGTGTTCCGGATCGCTCCAGGCCACCAGTTCCCCGCCCGGCCGGTAGGTGACCGACGTGATCTTGCCGTCCTCCCCACCCTCGCAACGGGCCAGCTGCGCCCCCGACCCCAGATGCCACAGCTCCACCGCCCGCTCGCCGCTGAGGGCCACCACCTGTCGCCCCTCGTCACGGAAGCCGAGGGGACGTGGCACCTTGGCGGGCAGCTCCGTGCGATCGGTCACCCGCCCGTGGTCCAGATCCCAGCTCAGCGCGACGCTGTCGTGGCCCAGGGAGCGCAGCTCCTGGCCATCGGCCACGAAGGCCACGCCAGCGACGATGGCCGAGTGCCCCTGGAGCACGGGCGAAGGACGATCCGCATCCAGGGACCAGTAACGCACCGTCTGGTCCGTCGCCGCGGTGGCCACCAGCGGTCCGCTGGGTGAAAACGCCAGCGCCATCACCTGCTGGCCGTGCTGCAGCTGGCTCTTCTCGGCCCAGGTGGCGGTATCCCAGATGCGCACGGTCTTGTCCGCGCTGCCGGTGGCCAGCATCGATCCGTCGGCGGAAAAACTGAGCGTCGTGACCGTCGCGCCGTGCCCCTCCAGGGCGGCCACCTGCTCGCCGGTTGCGGTCCTCCAGACCTTGACCCGCCCCGCCTTGTTGGCCACCGCCAGCAACTCCCCGTCCCGGGAGAACTCCCCCACATAGATGT
The DNA here is from genome assembly GCA_964504165.1 of uncultured Rickettsiales bacterium. GTDB lineage: Bacteria > Myxococcota_A > UBA796 > UBA9615 > CAYRNR01 > CAZDDH01. The sequence continues at coordinate 9,443 of CAZDDH010000055.1, forward strand.
CGTAGACGCCACCGGCCACGCTGCGCTGATGCACGAGCGAGCCACCCCGCTCCCACAGGTGCACTTCGTGGTCCCGGCCGACGGAGGCCAGCGTCGCGCCGTCCGCCGTGGCGGCGATGAAGCGCTGCTCGGGCAGCGGACTGGTCAACGTCTGCACCAGGGCGCCCGATTCCAGGTCCCACAGCCGCACCGGCCCGTACCCACACGTGGAGAGGAGCCGTTCACCGGCCTCGTCGAATCCCAGCGGCCAGCAGCTCTGCTCTTTGCTCTCCTTGTCGGGCTTACCCCCGGGGCCCACCAGCTCGTGCACCAGCTCACCGGTCTCGGCATCGACGATGCTCAGATCACCCTTCATCCCACCCCCTACGAGCCGGTGCCCGTCCGGGGTGAAGATCGTGCCGATGACCGTCATGCTGCGGGCGGTGCCCAGCTCCTTGCCGCTGGAAGCCTCCCACAGGCGCATCGTGCCCACGCTGTCGGCGCTGACGATGCGGTCCCCCGATGGCGAGAAGGCCAGCGCCGCGATGGTGCCGGCGTGGCCGCTCAGGCGCGCCTGCTCCTCGTGGGTCGAAGGATCCCAGAGAATGACCGTTCCGTCGGTGGAGGAGGTGGCCATACGCTGGCCGCCGGCAGAGAGGGCCACCGACAGCATCCCTCCCGTGTGGCTCTCCACCACCGCGGGTTGTTCCGCCCCGTCGATATCCCAGAATTGGATGGTGCCGTCGTAGCACGCCATGTAGACGGCCTCACCGCCCGGGACCATCTCCAGCGCACCGGCCCGGCTCTCGCAGCCGTCGTAGCGCCGGATCTCGTCCCCCGTGGTCAGGTCCCACAACACCATCGTCCCGTCGTCGCTGGAGGACAGCAGCACCTCCTCGGAGAGGAAACGCAGCCCCGAAACATCCTTGGCGTGGGCGGGCCAGCGGCGGATCTCCTCGTCCGAGCTGGGGGACCACACCAGCACGTCGCCCCCGCCGCAGCCGGTGGCCACCTTGCCGCCGGACGGGGAGATGTCCACCGCGTAGGCCTGGGGGCATTGCCCCTGCAGGCGTGCCACCTCGGTGCCGTCCTCGGGATCCAGCAACACTGTCGAACCATCCACTGACGCCGACGCCAGCCGGGTGCCGTCCGCCGAGTAGCGCAGCTCGATGACTACGCCCCGCTGCCCCGCGTAGCGCAGCAGCTCGTGGCCCGTCTCCCGTTCGACGATGCGCACCGTACCGCCGAAATACCCCAGCGCCACCGTCTCGCCGTCCGGCCCGAAGGCCACCTGGAACACCCGGGCGTCCTCGTCGGTCCAGTGGGCCAGCTCCTTGCCGGTGCCCGCGTCCCACAAGAAGACGCCGGCGTTGTCGTTGGCGCAGGCCAGCACGTTGCCCTCGGCGTCGAAGGCCAGGTCCACGCAATTCGTGCCGGGCCGGCTCTGCCACTCCAGCACCGGCCTCGGCTGGTTGATCAGCCCGGCCAGCACGCCGCGGGCGTCCGGATTCTCCGACTCGCCCAGCGATGCCAGCGCGTACAGGGTCGATTCGTGGACCGGCTCGGTGACCGCGGCCTTGTCGGCCAGCGAACGGGCCAGGCTCTCCCGGGCGGTCTGCTCGGCGTTCTGGGCACGGTCCCGGGCCAGTTCGGCCTCGGCAGCCTGCAAGTTGGAGTCGATGACCGCACCGGTGAGGGCAAAGGCGATGATCAGCAAAACGGCGATCACGCCACCGATGATCACCCGCTTGCGCACGGTGACCTGGGACTCCTTGGCTTGCCCCGCCGCCAGGAAACGCCGCACCCTACCCGACAGCACGGACGTGCAGTTGGACGCGGCCCGCTGGGCCTCCCGCAGGGCGTCCCCCTGCCAGACCTCCTCGTCCCGGCAGCCCCGCCGCTCCCACAGCTCGGCCGCCTGGCTCACCTCGCCGAGGAACACCAGCTCCTCCCGGCTCTCGTCGATCCAGCGGGCCAGCCGGCCCCAGGCCACCATCAGCGATTCGTGCACCAGCTCCAGCTCGGCGACCCCCTCCTCCACCGACTGCTTGCCGGTGAGTAGGCGGGCCGTGATCAGCCGGCGCAACACCTCGTCCGCCCCGGGGGGCAGGCCCTCGATGAGGGCCGGGCGGGCCATGCTCTTGCGCGTGCCCTCCGGGGTCACCAACCGCAGCAGCATCGTGCGGGCCAGCCGCACCTCCTCCACGGACAGGCCCGCCAGCACCCCGTCCGCGTGCTGGGCCAGGGCCCCGGCCACGCCGCCCATCGCCTCGTAGACCGAACGCTGGAGCACCCGCTGGGCCCGATCCCGGCGCTCCCAGAGGATCTGCCCGGCGAACTGCAGCAGCGGCAGGCACGACGCCTCCCCCTGGACCTCGGAGACCATCTCGCTCACCAGCTCGTCGTCACCGAAGCTGTAGCCCACCGCCTCGACCGGCCGGGAGAGGATCTCCCGCAGCGCTTCCGGGCCCGGGCTGCGCAGGACGGTGATACGGCTCAGCGCCTCCCGGACCCCCGCGCTGTCGGCCAGCCGGCTGAGGAACTCCTCACGCAAGGTGAAGACCACCCGCACCGCCAGCTGTGGGTCGTCCGCAGCAGCGCAGAGGGCCTGCATGAAGGTGCGGCGTTCTTCCGGATCCCGCTCCAGGGTGACCAGCTCCTCCAGCTGATCGACGAACAACAGCACGGAGCTGCGGCGGCTCTCGGCGAGCTTGTGGAGCACCAGGTTGAGCAGGTGGGGGCTGGAGCGCAGCTGGCTGGCCAGCCGATCCACCTCGTCGTCCCGGCTGCCCCCTCCCCCAACACCGGGGCCCGGGGTGGCCCCGAAGGCGGTGACATCCGTGGATCCCTGGCCGCGGGCAGCGGCGACGCGGGACGCCAGGGTGACGAAGGGGTCGTGCCCCGGGCGCATCTGCAGCACCACCAGCCGGCCCCGCTCCCGCAGGCGCGGGATGACGCCCGCCTGGACGAAGGAACTCTTGCCCGCGGCGGAGGGGCCGATGACCGGCAAGATGGGCTGGATGCGCAGCCGCTCGGCAAAGGCGGCGATCTCCGACTCGCGGCCGAAGAAGAAGTGGCGGTGCCGCTCGTCAAAGGGGAGCAGCCCGCGGAACGGCGTCTCCTCCGACGAGATGTTCTCCCGCTCGTGGTACAGGATCTGGCGCAGCCGCTCCACCACGTCCTCGGCGGACGGGCGGCGGGACGGATCCTTGGTCAGGCAGTCCAGGATCACCTGCTCCAGCTCGGCGGGGAGGGCGGTCTCGCACTCGGGGGGCGGCACCGGGTCCTTGCCGAGCACCTTGATGCCCAGGTCCACGGCGCCGGCGCCGCGGTAGGGCGTCTGCCCCGAGACCAGCTCGTAGAGGATCACCCCCAGGGCCCAGATGTCGATGGCCCAGGTCAACTCCTCGTCGGCCCATTGTTCGGGGGCCATGTAGGCCGGTGTGCCGCGCACGCCCCCGGACTGGCTGACGAAGGGATCATCGATGCGGGACCGCTCCAGATCCTCGCCCCCCATGGTGTTGCGGCCGGCCTCCGGCCCCTGGAAGGCCCGGGCCAGGCCGAAGTCCAGCACGCGGATGCGGCCGTCCTGGCCCAGCATCACGTTGGCCGGCTTGAGGTCCCGATGGAGGATTCCCTCGGAGTGGGCCGCCTTGAGGGCCTCGGCGACGGCCAGCCCGATGCGGGTCGCCTCCTGGTAGGCCGGCCGATCGTGGTCGATACGATCCTGCAAGGCCTGGCCCGGCACGTACTCCAGCGCCACGTAAGGGCGGCCTCCAGCCTCGCCTACCGCGTGAATGGTGATGATGTGGGGGTGGTTGAAGCGGGCCGTGGCCCGGGCCTCGAACAGGAATCGCTCCACCTCCTGCGGCGAGGCGAGCACCTTGGGACGGACGACCTTGAGCGCTACCTTGCGGCCCAGGCTGGTATCCCGGGCCAGGTAGACCACCGCCATGCCGCCTTCGCCCAGGCGGCGAATGATGCGGAAGTGGTCGACGAAGTCGTCCGCGGCGAGGCCGCAGTCTACGGGTACAGGATCATCCACGAAGGGGAGTTTATGACGCGATGGTGGGCGCTGGCGCGGCAATATTTACCAGGAGCCGGTTCTGGCTCAGAAACCGGGGCCCAGCCGGACCGATTCCACCTGGATGTCCACGCAGCCTTCGCCGCCCAGCACGGGGAGCGTGCTGTTGTTCGGCAGCGGCATCTCCACGCCGGTCACGGCCAGCAGCAAGGCCAGGTGCACGATGACGCTGATGCCAAGGGCCAGCAGGCCCAGGGTCGGTCGAGTGGTCGTCTTGTGTGTTACGAACATCTTGTTCGTCCTTTCAGTAACTGTTCAGCCTCGGGAATGAATTCGGCGGCAGGCTGTCCAGGAAACGTTTCTCCTCCTCAACCAAGGGCCCCAACTGCTTGAGCTTCACACCCCCTACGATCGCCATCACCGTGCCGCCGGCCACCAGGCCCAACCCGATGGCAAAGGTCACCGGATTGACCAGCACGCCCATGATGAACGACGCCGGCAGGGCCAGGCCCACACCGGTGGCGCCGGTCAACACACCGCTGAACATCAGGGCCGTGGCGCCGGTGCGGGTCCTCTCCGTCGGGCTCATCTTGACCTTCAGATTCACATCGGCGGCGGCGGACTGGACCAGCCACGACACCTTGGACAGGTCCGTGTCGATCCTCCCGCCCTTGACGGTCAGGGCGCTGGCGAGGGACGGAACGGCCAGGGTTAGCATGAGGATCGGAAGGAGCAGGTTGCGTGCGTTCATGATCGTTCTTCCTCCTTGACGACTGTTCTCCAAGGCAATCCTCGTGCCAGGTTGGAAACCAACGTAGACTTCTTCTTTTTGCTAGTAATTACAGAATGTTGGAACCGTAGCCGATCACAGCATCACGGCGACCGACAGGGCAGAACTTGCCCCCGCAGGCAACTTGTTGCGGTCAGAAATCGCCGGAGTCTAGATCGACGGTTCGGAACCGCGGGTCTCGACCCGATACCAGACCCACCCGTACCGGTCCTCGCGCAGCAGGGGGTCGAGGATCAGCTGGTCCAGCACCACCCGGTCGAGGGCCCCCCGGCACCGGGCGGCCGCGGCGGCGCGGAAACACAAACAACACCACCCCCCCACCGACAACACCC
>CAZDDH010000055.1:14577-41775 GCA_964504165.1 uncultured Rickettsiales bacterium
GGGTCGTGGATCCGCTGGCCCCGCACCCCCGGGCCGCGGCCGCCGAGGACGGGGGCGGCCGAGGAGGCTCGGATCCACTCAGAACGGAACCACAGCACGTACTCCACGTCATGCTCCAGTAGCACCGCCTCGAAGCGGTCGTAGGTGCCGGCGTGGGGCTCCACGTCGCGCCAGTCGAGGATGCGGTAGTCGTGCAGCTGGCGGGCCAGGTAGTTGGCGGGGATCTCGTCGAGGATGATCACCTCGTCCGGCGGCAGATCCCGCTCGATGTGGCGGGCCAGCTCCACCTGGGGCAGGAACAGCTCGTCGGCCCGGTGGATCTGGGCGCGGGTCTGCTCGACGGCGTTGACGGCAAACCAGACCAGGGCCAGGGCCAGCACCGCGGGGCCGGCCCACCGGTGCACGCCCAGCCGCATGGCCCGGTCCCAGCGCAGCCGGGCCAGCCCGTCGGCTGCAGCCAGCAACCCCACCGCCCCGGCGAGGGTCAGCAGCGGCACCGGGGCGACGAGCCACTTCCAAAACAGGTTGTGGGCCGGGTGGTGCTGGAATACCAGGCCCATGGCCAGCCAGAACCCGAGGGTCAACAGGAGCATCATCACGACGCCCAGCGCCGCCGGCTCCCGCCATCGCCTGGCCAGCAATCCCAACCCCAGCGCCGCCGCCACCAGCAGCGGCCAGCCCAGGCGCGAGGGCAGCAGCCACGACACCAGGTAGTAGACCACCCACAGGCCCCGTTCCAGGCTCCTGTGCTCGATCCCGGTGCCGCCGCTGGTGGCCAGGTTGGGGGCCAGCTGGGGGCTGACATACAGCCACGATCCGGTGGCGGCGTGGACCCACAGGGTCCATAGCAACAGCACCGCCAGCATGCACCCTAGCCCGGCGCAGAATCCCCACAGCTGCTTGCGCTCACGGGGGAACGCCAGGACCAAGAACACCGGCCAGAACACCAGCACCGCCTCCGGCCGCACCAGCAGCGTCCCCCCCATGGCCAATCCGGCCAGCGCCCGCCGCTGAGTCACTAGCAGCCACAACCCCGCCAGCCCCAGCGCCGCGTACATCGGCTCCCGCAGCGACGTGGACGAGTACAGGGCGAACTCCGGCTGGACCAGCAGGATCAGCCCCACCAGCCCCTCCAGGCGCGCGCCACCGAGCTTGCGCGCGACGAGCATGGCGAACGCCATCGCCGCCAGCCCACAGACCATCGACGTCCCCGTACAGACGATCTCCGCATGCCCGAAGACCCGGATCAGCCCCCCGTTGACCAGGTAGTACAGCGGCATGTGGGAGATGGGCACGCAGTCCAGGCCGTTGTAGGCCACGGCCGCGCTCCGGGCCAAGTTGGCGTAGTCGTCCTCTTCCCAGCCGTAAAAACGCAACGCCAGCGCCACCCGGTAGACCGCGGCGACGGCCAGGAAGCTCAGCAGCAGCGCGTTGCATTTGGAGAAGATGCGTGGCATGCCCGACCATCATCGGCAGCGGGCGGGGTGGCGGTCAATGACGGGGAGGGATCAGCGGCGGCCGCGCCTGGATGATTCGGTCTTGTCCTTGCGGGTCCGCTCCTTCTTGGGCCTCATATTCGCCTGGAGGATCCGCTTGCGCAGCCGTAGGTGGTTGGGCGTCACCTCCACCAGCTCGTCGTCCGAGATCCAGTGCAGCGCCTTCTCCAGGCTTAGGATCCGCGGCGGGGAGACCGCCAGGGCGTCGTCTTTCCCCGAGGCCCGCACGTTGGTGAGCTTCTTCTCTCGGGTGACGTTGACGTTGAGGTCCACGCCCTTGGAGTTCTCGCCCACGATCATGCCTTCGTAGACCTCGGTGCCCACCGCCGCAAACAGCGAGCCACGGGGCTGCAGGTGGAACAGGGCGTAGGTGGTGGCCTTGCCAGGCCGATCGGCGACGATGGCGCCGTTGACCCGATAGACGATGGGGCCCTTCCACGGCTCCCAGCCGTTGAACAGCGTGTTGAGCACGCCGGTGCCGCGGGTGTCGTTGAGGAACTCGGAACGGAAGCCGATCAAACCCCGGGACGGGACGTCGAACTCCACCCGGATCCCGCGGGATCCCAGCGGCCGCATGTCCCCCATCTTGCCTCGCCGGTGGGACACCTTCTCGGTGACCACGCCCAGGTAATCCTCGGGCATGTCCAGCACCAGCTTCTCCATCGGCTCCAGCACCTTGCCGTCTTCGTCCTCGCGGGTGACGACCTGTGGCTTGGACACGCACAGCTCGAAGCCCTCGCGGCGCATGGTCTCGATCAAGATCGCCAGGGCCAGCTCACCGCGGCCCACCACCTTGAAGGTGTCCCGGCTGTCCGTCTCCTCCACCCGCAGCGAGACGTTGCCCCGCAGCTCCCGGTCCAGGCGGTCCTTGATGTTGCGCGACGTGACGTACTTGCCGTCCCGGCCGGACATGGGGCCGGTGTTGGCGGAGAAGAACATGGCGATTGTGGGCTCGTCCACCCGCACGCGCGGCAGGGGCGCGGGCTCCTCCGCGTCGGTGATCGTGTCGCCGATCTGGATGTCCTCGATGCCGGCCACGGCGAACATCTCGCCCGCGGGGCATTCCTTGACCCGGCTGCGCTCCAGCCCCTCGAAGATATACAGCTGGCCCAGCTTGAACTTGCGGGTCTCGTGCTCCCCCGCGACACAGACCTCGTCCCCCTCGCGCAGGGTGCCGTGACGCAGGCGGCCCATGCCGATGCGGCCGATGTAGTCGTTGTATTCCAGGTTGGTGATCAGCCCCTGCAGCAGGCCACTGGGGTCCCCCTCGGGGGCGGGGATGTGCTCGACGATGGCGTCCATCAGCGGCGCCAGGTCCGTCCCCGGCTGGTCGATATCGACGGTGGCCGTGCCGGCCCGGGCGTTGGTGTAGAAGACCGGGAACTCGATCTGCTCCTCGTCGGCCCCCAGGTCGATGAACAGGTCGTAGACCTCGTCCATCACCTCGGCCACGCGGGCGTCCGAGCGGTCGATCTTGTTGATCACGACGATGGGCTTGAGGCCACCGTCGAGGGCCTTGGAGAGCACGAAGCGGGTCTGGGGCAGCGGCCCCTCGCTGGCGTCCACCAGCAGCAGCACGCCGTCCACCATGGTGAGCATGCGCTCCACCTCGCCACCGAAGTCGGCGTGGCCGGGCGTATCCGCGATGTTGAACTTGACGTCCCCCCAGCGCACCGACGTGGCCTTGCCCAGGATCGTGATGCCACGCTCCCGCTCCAGGTCGTTGCTGTCCATCACCCGCTCGACCACCTCACGGCGGTCGGCCAACCGGCCGGTCTGGGACAGCATGGCGTCCACCAGGGTGGTCTTGCCATGGTCCACGTGGGCGATGATGGCCACGTTCCTGTACGCCTCGTTGCGCATGATCTCGCTCTTCCTCGCCGCGGTCGGCCCTCATCACCACCGGGCGCGGCGATGCATTAGCACAGATGGGCGGGTTGAGCGACCCTCAATCAGACGTCGGCTGCCTGGCCCAGCCCCACGATCTGCAGCAGCTTGAGGGCATTGGTGGTGGGCGCCACGCCGTCGCGCAGCGTGTAGTCGAAGCTCATCTGGGGCTCGCCGTCCACCTCGGTGAAGGTCTCGGTGAAGTGCACCGGCTGGCACGCCTCCGCCAGCCCATCCGCGTCCGCCAGCGTCAGATCGTGGGTGGCGATGGCGCCGATGGCCCCCTCCCGTACCAGCGACGCGATCACCTGCTGGACGGCGATCTGCCGTTCCACCACGTTGGTGCCCAGCAGGATCTCGTCGAACAGGTACAGCAGCGGCCGCTCCTCGTCACCGCCGGTGCGCGCCGCCAGATCCACCACCTCCTTGAGCCGCTGCAGCTCGGCCATGAAGTAGGACACGCCGTCCTCCAGCGAGTCACGGATGCGGAAGCTCGTACCCAAGGTGACCGGGGGCAAGGCCATGGCGCGGGCCATCACCGGAGCCCCGGCCTGGGCCAGCACCACGTTGACGCCGATGGCCCGCAGCAGGGTGCTCTTGCCGGACATGTTGGAGCCGGTCACCAGCAAGAACGACCCGCGGGGGCCCACCCGCACGTCGTTGACTACCGCCTTGCCGGGATGCAGCAGCGGATGGCCCAGCCCGGTGGCCGACAGCTGGCGCTCCGAGCCGTCCACGAACTCGGGGAACGCCCAATCCGGGTGATCGTGGCGCAGCCCGCCCAGGGCGCACAGCGCCTCGAACTCCCCCAGCGCCTCCAGCCAGCGGCGCACCTGGCCCCGGTTGTCGTCCCGCCAGCGGTCCAGCAGCCACAGGGTGTGGAAATCCCACAGCAGGAAACCCTGGAAGAAGAAGTGCGCCATCCCGGACGCTCGCACGTTCACCAGCCCGAGGATGCGGTCCAGCCGCCTCAGCTGGACGTGGGCCGACTGTTGCCCGGCCACCAGATCCCGCTGGAGGTCCTGCAGGAGGGGGCTCTGGAAGGTGGCCTTCGAGACCTCCTCGAGGGCATCGGCGTAGTGGGAGAACGCCCAGGCCCCCATGGACACCTCGGCGAACGCCGGCCCCATCGATTTGAGGCGGGACCACGTCAAGACCAACCCGATCGACACGGGGATGACCCACCACATGACCGCGCTTCTCCACTGGGGCAGCCACCACAACATCAAAGCGGTGATCACCAGCGCCAGCAGCCGGGCCGCCCAGATCACCCAGCCCTGCCCTTCGTACCAGGAGGGCCTCTCGGACCAGCGCACCAGGTTGACGGTGTCCGGAGCCTTGCTAGTGAGCAGCTGGCCCAGCAGCTGGATCTCCTGCCGAAGATCCAGCATGCCGCCCAGCTCCCGGACCGCCGGCTGCCGGCGACGGACAGTATCCACATCCGCGGGGGCGAGGAACCAGCTGGCGAGCGTGGTCCCCCCCAGTTCGGTGCTGGTCGTGCCGGCCAGGTGGAACAACGAGGCCCGGCCCAGCAGATCCAGGTCGGCGGTCTCCTCGGGCAGACGTTCCGGCAGCAAGACGGGCGCCCCGGGGAAGGCTTCCCAGTCCCGCTCCAGGCGGCCCAGAGCCTGCTCGTTGATCGTCTGGAGGGCCTCGACGCGCTGTTCCGCCCGTTTCACTTGCCCGTGCTTCACCACCGCAGCCACGAAAGCCACGACGCTGGCCGCCGCCACGAGCAGCGCCCAGATCGCCGGTTCGGCTGGATGACGCAGGCCCACCACGGTAAAGCCCAGCGCGGTGAAGAACAGGGCCAGGCGTATGTTCGCCCAGCGCAGGGACGGGCCGGCCAGCTCCGCTGCCCTGACGCGATACCGGTCCAGCAACGCCTGATAGATGGCGCCGGGGGACTCCTGGGGGTTGGAGCGGGCCAGCGGTCAGTCCAGTTCGATGAGGCCGCGGCGGATGGCGAAGCGGGTCATGTCCGAGTTGTTGCGCAGGCTGAGCTTTTCCAGCACCCGGGAGCGGTAGGTCTCCACCGTGCTGTTGCTCAGGCTGAGGGCCGCGGCCACCTCCTTGGTCGTCATCCCGCGGGCCAGCCGGATCAGCACCTGGAGCTCACGGTCGGACAGGGCCTGCTCCGGTACGTCCTCCACCGGTTGACCCATTCGGGTGACCATCTTCTCCATGATCTCCGGACTGACGTACACGCCCCGGTTGGCCACCTTGCGCACGGCCAGCAGCAACTCGTCCGCCGGTGCCACCTTGACCGCAAAACCCGCCGCCCCGGCGCGGATCAGCCGGGTGGCGTACTCCTCGTTGGCGTACATCGTCAGGATCAGGATCCGGGTGGGGAGCTTGGCCTCCACGATCTGACGGGTGGTCTCCATACCGTCGAGGTCGGGCAGGCTGTAGTCGAGGATCACCACGTCCGGGGTCAGCTCCCGGCACAGCGTGACCGCCTCGTGCCCCGAGCCGGTCTGCCCCACCACCTCCAGGTCCGCCTCGGCGTTGATCAGCTGGCAGATGCCGCTGCGCACCACGGCGTGATCGTCCACCACCAGTACTCGGGTCATGGATTCACCTCCCTGCGGACCGGCTCCAGCGGGATGCGGAGCGTCACCCGCGTGCCCTGCTCCGGTGTGGAGCGGATATCACACTCCCCGTTGACCAACTTGGCCCGTTCCTTCATGCCCGCGATACCGAACCCAGGCGTATCCGGGATCTCGGAGTCGTTGAAACCCTTGCCATTGTCATACACCGACAACACGATCCGGCTGTATTCCCGTTTCAGCGCGACGGTCACCTTGCGGGCCGACGAGTGACGGGTCACGTTGGTCAGGGACTCCTGGAGCACGCGGAAGGTGCACAAGGAGACCTCGGGGGGAATGTCCACCGACTCCTCGTCCAGGTCGATGGTGCAATCGATGGTGACGGCCGAATGCTCGCGGAACTCATCCACCAGCTGCTCGATGGAGGGTTCCAGGCCCAGGTCGTCCAGCAGGGGCGGCCTTAGCCCGCGGCAGATGCGGCGCAGCTCCACGGCCGAATGTTCGATGAGGCCCGCCGCCTCGCGGAAACCTTCCTTGATCTTGAATTGCTCCGGATCCAGCTGCCGGCCCAGGAAATCCACCTGCAGGCGGGCCGCCGTGAGCAGCTGGCCCAGGCCATCGTGCAGATCCCGGGAGACGCGGGCCCGCTCCTCCTCCTGGGCGACCATCACTTTCCGTGACAGCGCCTCCTGCCGCCGCAGCGCTTCCCGCCGCTCCGTGACGTCATTGATGATGGCCAGAATCGCCGGCTTGCCCTCGTGGATGAAGCCCACGCCGTTGACCTGCACGTCCAGCGTGTCCCCGTCGCTGCGGATGTCCACCGACTCCAAACTCACCTCGCCAAACCGGGCCAGGTGGTCGGTGAAGTGGTGGTACTGGTGGCGGTGGCCCGGAGCGATGAGGTTGCGCACCGGCATGCCCACCAGGCCGCCGGCCGGGTAGCCGTGCATGGAGCAGGCCGCCTCGTTGGCCTCGATGATCTCCCCATCCTCGTGCATCACCACCAGGCCCTCGGAGGCGGAGTCGAACACCGAGCGGTAGCGAGCCTCCGACAGCTGGGCCGCCAGGGCCGCCTCGCGGCGTTCCTCCAGCTCGGCCTCGGCCCGGGCGCTGATCCTGCGGTAGGCGCCAATCCAGCGCAGCATGAAGAACAGGCACAACCCGGCCAGGACCGTCAGCCCCAGCTCCATGAAGCGGCGGGGCTGCTCGCCGTTGACGTGCCACAGACCGACGGTCAGCAGCGTCATGAGGGTGAAAACCGCCATGATGACGATCCACCGGCTGTCCAGGCGTGCCGATTCTCGTTTGGTTTCGTTCATCCAAGATGAAGCTAGCACCCGCGTTGGGGTGGCGCAATGACACGAAAATCACACCGGGAAGGAACCTCTTGCCAGCGGTGTTGTCCCAGCTACCGAACATGACCAGCACGATCCTCACGGCGATCCTCTCCATCGTCATGGCCCAGCATGTGGTCGTGCCGCTGGACGGCCTGCCCTCTGCTGCGGACGAGGCGGACGCACCGCCCGTGTCCGTCGCGGTGGATTCCATGGCTGCGTCCGTCGTCCCCGGCGACGAGGCCGTGGTCCGGCTGGTATGGACAATCCGCGTGCTGGAGGACGGCTGGGTGGACCTGCCCGTCACCCGCAGCGAGCTGGCCCTCACCCGGGCCACCCTGGACGGCGCGCCGGTGGCCCTGGCGCCGGACGACCAGGGGGTCCGCCGGCTGACGATGGAGCTCGCTGAGGGCAGCTACCGCCTGGCCGTGCGCGGCACCGTGGCCACCCCCTCTTCCCACCTGCAGCTCCCCGTGTTGACCGCCGCCCGGCAGCGGGTGGACGTGCCCGGCGATGCCTGGGACGTCACCGTGGAGGGGGGCATCAGGGAGGACGGCTCCCGCTTCGATCTGGCCGACGCGGACACGCTGGTGATGGACTGGAAGCCCTCCGCGCCGGAGGCACCGCGCCCCACCGTCGTGACCGCCGAGACCCTGGTGGGCCTGCGGGTGGACGGCGGCGGCATCGAAGGCCAGGCGGCGATGACCTACAAGATCCGCTACGGCACCGTGGATTCCCTGACCTTCCGCCTCCCCGGCAACCTCGACTCCCTGGAGGTCACCGGATCGGCCGTCGCCCGGCACGAACGCCACGGCGAACAGGTCGTGGTGTTCCTCGGGCGCCCCTCCCGGGGCGTGGTCCGCCTCTTGCTGGCCTACCGCGCGCCACCCCCCGACGGGGACGCGGCCGTCATCGTCCCCATCCCCGTCGCGGACAGCGCCGAGGGCTACGTCAACGTCCTGCGCGGCGACGAGTCCATCGTCGTCCCCGACGCCGGGGACGGGCTGGACGCCATCCCGGCCAGCGCCCTCCCCGCTCGCGTACTGGGCCTGGCCGAAGGTAAGAACGTGGCTGCCTACCGGCTGGAGGGCCGCAATCCCCGGCTGAGCTGCCGGCTGGTCAAGTACGAACCGCTGGACGAGCCCCCCACCCTCATCGACGAGGCCCGCTACGAGGTGGCCTACTCCTCCCACGGGCGGCTGGTCCTCAAGGCCCGCTATCAGGTGCGCAACGACCGCAACCAGTACCTGCACGTGACCCCCCCCGAGGGGTTGACCCTGATGGGCGCGCGGGTGGCCGGCGTCATGGTCCAGCCGGTATCGGACAGCGGCCAGGGGTTCTACATCCCGCTGGAGAAATCCGTCGAGTCCCTCACCGGGCTGGTGACCTTCCCCGTCGAGGTGCTGTTCTGGGGCAAGCAGGCCAGCTGGGACCGGTCCGGCCGCCGCACCATCCGTACCCCCGCGGTGGACGCCCCGGTGGCCTACGCCCGCTGGGAGGTGATCCTGCCCCCCGAGCTGACCGCCAAGACGACCCGCGGCACGCCGACCCAGGTGGAGCGCTGGACCGACCGGGACAAGGGGCTGACCTACGGCCACACCTACGGCGACGTGCTGACGGACGAAGGGGTGGAGCTGCCGCCGGCCAAGGACAGCAAGAAGCGGGTGATCAAGACGGTTCAGAGCCGCTCCGGCCCCGCCACCAACCGCCGGTCCGGCCGCTCGGCCCAGGCCGCCGGCAAGGGGGGCGGCAAGTTCAGCCGCAGTGTCCGCATCGTCGGTGGCTCGGCCCCGCCCCCTCCCCCGGCCGAGGCGCTCGTGGCCGATCCCAAGCCCATCGAAGAGGATCTCTCGGTGGAGATGTGGAACATGGCCTACCGCGCCTACCAGGACAACCGCTTCGACGAGGCGGATCGCTACTTGGACCAGTCCCTGGAGCTGGACCCGGGTAACAAGGCGGCGGCGGCCCTGCAAGGCAACGTGGACCTGCTGCTGAGCGACTGGGAGACGGGCGAAGAGGACGAGGAAGAGGAAGTGATGGAGCGGCGGGTGCGGGAGATGGCCCAGGCCAAGACCCAGACCACCGTCGTCAAGCAGGAGAAGCTCAAGAAGAAGGCCGAGGAGAAGCTCCGCGCCGGCGACATGGAGGCGGCCCAGCGCAGCTACAAGGAGCTGGTGGAGGTCACCGAGGAGCTGGCCCGGGTCGAGCAGGCAGAGAACATGGAGCAGAAGTCGAGCCTGGAGGACTACTCCCGGCAGCTGGCGGAGATCGAGCAGCAGGTCGAGGAGCTCAAGGACGATATCTTCAGCTCCAAGGCGTCGTTGATGGTGGTGGACGAGCTGGGGCTCGTGGGCTCCTACGACGAGCCGTCTTCCGGGGAAGCGGAGTCCATCGCGGGCCTTTATACGCGGGAACAGCTCATCGCTCCGTCCGATGACGACAGCCCGCCACCGGTGGAGCCGGAGAGCGAAGTTCGTTCCATGACGGTGAATCCACTCGTCACTCCACCGGTAGATTTCATCCCCCGCACCGAGATCGACTTCTCCGACGTGGTGGTGGACGGCCAGCTGCAGGTGCCCGCCGGCGCCCACTCCCTGGAACTGGAATCCCGCTGGCACGATTCCACCGAGGGCACGGGCCGGGCCTACGAATCCATCGTCATCGTCGATGGCGAGCCCATCGTCGGCGGCGAGGACTACGACGGCTTCGAGGACGAGGACGGCATTCCGGACCTGGACATGGATGGGGACTCCTTCATCGACACGGACGACCGCTACTCCGACGACCGCTACTCCGACGACCACGGGCGGGACTACGACAGGGGCGAGGCCAACGACGTGGAAAAGGCCATCGCCGAGGTCCCCGCGGCCCCACCGCCCGCCAGCGTCAAGACCACCTCATCGGACAGGCGCCGAGCCCGGCGGGGTGGCGGCGGGTGGGCCCCTCCTGCGGGGCTGAAAGGTCGGGCCGGCAGCTCCTCCCGCACCTCCAGTTCCACCGAGGGCCGCAACAAGAACAAGGCGGACAAGGAGAAAGTACCTGTCGTCACCGGCGCCTTCGACATGCAATACGGCACCGCCCTTGCGGGGGTGAACCGCCAACCGTCTACAGCGGGCAAGACCACCCGAGAACTCCTGGATCTGCCCACGGATATCACCGCATCGCCACTGAGCCTCGACGTGCCCCGGGCCGGGGAGAGCCTGCGCTTCGAGCAGCGGCTCGTCGAGGAGAACACACCGTTGACGGTAGACATCGCCTACCGCACACGTCCCAAGGACAGGAGGAAATGATGAGACTACGAAGATTGGCGACCCTGGCGCTCGCCCTCGGAGTTCTGGCACCTGCGACCGGCGCCCTCGCGGAAGAGCCCGCCATCCCCGCCGCCCGCGTCGTGATGCCCTGGAGCGACTTCCAGGATCTGTACGAGCGGGGCATGGCCCCCGAAGATCCGCCGCTGAACGCCCCGCGGGACTACGCCATCAGCCGGGCCGTCTACGACGGTGAGGTCTCCGGTGAGTCCACGGTGTTCACCGCCCGCTTCCGGGTGGACATCCTCAAGGACAAGGGGTGGTCCACCGTACCGCTGCTGCCCACCTCCGTGGCGCTGCGTCAGGCCAAGGTCGGCAACAGCGACGCCCCCATCTACCTGGAGGGGGGCTGGTACCGCTTCATCACCGAAAAGTCCGGCCCGGTCACCCTGGAGCTGGAGTTCGCGGTGAACACCTGGGAGTCCAGCGGGCAAAACGGCTTCGCCTTCCAGCTGGCGCCGTCGGGCGGCACCGAGGTGACCCTGACCATCCCCGGTTCCGAAGACCTGGAGTTCACCGTGGCCAACGCCCAGCAGCTCTCCGACGAGGCCGTGGGCGGCAACCGGGTGCTCCACGCCCTGCTGCCCGCCAGCGGCAACCTGTCGGTGACCTGGGAGCTGGAAGCCCCCGAGGTCCCCGAAGAGGAGCTGGAGTCCCGCATCTACGCCGAGCACCAGGGACTGTTCGGCGTGGGTGAAGGCCTGCTGGAGTGCCGCAGCACGGTCAACTACTCCATCTTGCACAAGGGGGTCGAAGAGCTGGCCGTGAGCCTGCCCGGAGACGTCACCGTGCTGGAGGTCCAGGGCCGGGGGCTGCGGGACTGGTCCGTGGTGGACGCGGGGGACCGCAAGGCGATCAGCGTAGCTCTGAACTTCGAGGCCATCGGCCCCTACAGCCTGATGATCGAATACGAGCGGGCCCTGCCCGACGGCGGCGGCACCGTGGAGCTACCGGACCTGCACATCGACGGCGTGGAGCGGGTCAAGGGCTGGCTGGGCATCGACGCCCGCAGCAACCTGGAGATCGTCTCCGGCGCCGCCGAGCAGGCGTCGGTGGTGGACGTGCGTGAGCTGCCCGCCGCCATCTTGGGCCAGACCAGCTTCCCGGTGCTGCTGGGCTACAAGTACCGCAAGGAGGGCTACCGCATCCCGCTGACGCTTCAGCAGCACGACGACGTGGACATGCTGGTGACCATCATCGACCAGATCGCCGCCACCACGGTGATGACTCCCGACGGCCGGCGCATGACCCAGGTGACCTATTCGATGCGCAACAACCGGGCCCAGTTCCTGCGCCTGGACCTACCCGCGGGCGCCACGCCGTGGAGCACCTTCGTGGGCGGCCGGGCGGTCAAGCCGGCCCGGGCCGAGGACGGCAAGGTACTGGTGCCCCTGGCCCGCAGCCAGACGTCGGGTGGCGAGCTGGCCCGCTTCGCGGTGGAGCTCGTGTATGTAGAGGACGGCGTGGCCCCGGACGACAGCGGCCGCGGCTCCTTCGCCGCCGACCTGCCCCGGGCCGACGTGCCGGCCACGTCCTGCGCCTGGACCGTCTACGTGCCCTACAAGGCCAAGCTCAAGAAGAGCAGCTTCGACGGCTCGATGCGCAAGGTGGACTGGTTCACCGCCGTGGATCTGGGCGGGGCGGGCTCGCCGCTGGCCGATTACCAGGTCCAGCAGCAGGCCGCCAACCAGTTCGAGGGCGAGGCCGTGGCCGCCGGTGTGCAGCCGGTGCGGGTGACGCTGCCCATCGACGGTCAGCCGTTGTACTTCGAGAAGCTGCTGGTGCTGGACGAGGAGCTGTCGGTGGGGTTCGATTTCTCGGGGCTGAAGAAGTAGCCCGCGGACGCGGACTCGGCGACTACATGAAGGTCACTTCCTCGACCATCCCCTCACACATTCCGATATACAGATGCAGCATGGGCGTACCCCCCAGCGTCCCGATGACTGTGCTCTGACTCTGGCCCTGGGTCAGGTTGCCCTGGTCGATGATGGACATGTTCGCATCGTAGGTCTCGTATTCTGCGGCTCCGCCCCACGGGGTGGCGATGACCGTCGCCTGGGTGGCATCGCAGCCGATGCCCGACAGATCCATCTGGAGCTGGCCGGGCCACAGACCGATGGCCTCGCCCATCTCGCCCCCCATCATGGTGCCGCAGTCCTGCGGGCAGGGTCCGCCCGACACGACGACCATCGACACGCCGGCCTCGGTCCACGTCGTGTTGCACGACATGATGGGCGGATTGGTGTTGAACGTCACCGTCACGCCACCCTGATCGGCACAGGGATCCTGGCCGGTCGCATCATCGTCGTCACCCTGGGCATCGTCGTCATCACCCTGGGCGTCATCGTCGTCGCCCTGGGCGTCGTCGTCATCGCCCTGCGCGTCATCGTCATCGCCCTGGGCATCGTCATCGCCGGTATCATCGTCGGCCGCGTCGTCATCGCCCGTGTCATCGTCGCCGATGGGGTCGTAGGGTTTGTCGCAGCCGATCCACAAGGCGGCGGCGAGGAGCGTGAACAAGATCGTGTAGCTGTTTTTCATGGTTTCCTCCGGGTTGGGACGTGGTGCCCTTTGTTGTGCCCGGTCATGAAGTGTCTCCGCCCGGTGATGAAGGCTCATGTTTTTCAGAACGCTGTTACTTCCAGGGCCACGCCACCCGTCAGCCACGGTAAGCCAAGCCGGGCCACGTCGGTGCCCACCACACGCATGACGGCCGAGGTGGTGGTGAATCCGATCGTCAGGTCCCCCCGGATCGCCGCGAATTCACCCACCCTAACAGCGCCTCCCCCCCGTATGAACAGGAACGGACAGACGTGGGACTGGTCTCGGGACGTGTACCCTTCCGCTGCGTCGCCGGTCATCCGGATGGAGGCCACACCGACGCCCCCGCCCAGGGTTGGCCGGACCCTGCGGGATGCATCGAGCGAGCCACCCAGCAGTGCCAGGCCGGCGTAGAAGGGCCTCACCCGGACAGTCCCCTCGGGGTAGGACGCACGGGCGGCGGCGAGGGAACCCGACAGGGTCAAATCCACGCGCAAGATGGGGGCGACGCGAACCGCGGCGGACACGTCCCACACCATGGCCGGCCCGACCTCAGCGGCCACAAGCGCCATCCCGACACCGCCGTCCAGCCAGACCCGGGGCCAGATCCTCGCGCGTGCCGTCGCGTCCTCCGCCCCCCCCACCAGCGCCACGACCGCCTCCGGGGCGTCATCCCGCCCCTGGATCTCCAGCAAGCTCGCCCGCAGCAGCTCCACCGCCGACAGGGCCAGCACCGCCTCCGTCGGCTCGTCCCCGGCAACCACGTCCTGGGAGCGGAAGACGACCTTGCCGGTCATCTCGTCGGCGACCCAGACGTCCAGCGCGGCGTCGCTCAGGTGCACCTGGATCAGGGCGTCCGCGCCATGGGCGGTGGCGAACTCGCTCAGCTCCTGGGGGGTCTCGCCAGGGGGAGTTCCGTCGGAGGACCGGGCCTCGAATCCCAGCGTCTCCAGCTCCCAGCAGATGCGCACGGCAAGCGCCACATCCCGCTCTCCGGAAAACAGCACCAGCACGGTCGGCGGTGTCTCGGCGCCGCGCGCAGGTATCCCCGTGGCGGCCACGATACTCAGCCACCCGAGGATCAGCGCGACCCGGAACATTCGCCGGTCTGTCATTCCCTCGGCACCCCGGCGGCCTCCCGCGCCATCTCGGCGTGGGGGCCCTCCGGGAAGCTTGCCAGATATCTCTGTGCGGTTTGCCGGGCACCGTCGTCCCCGGCCTGGATCTGAGCTTCGAGCAGCCGGCCCAGGGCTTCACGGCCCAGGCTCGACCCTTGCTGCTCGTCCAGATACAGGCCGAACCAGTGGCTCGCCCGCTCGTAGTCCTGCTGCTGGTCAAAGGCCATCCGGCCCATGTTCAACGCCGCGGTGGCCGCGTGCCCCGTCCCCCCGAAACGCTCGCGCAGCGCGCCGTAGGCCCGCGCCGCCAGCTCCAGCTCGTCGCTGAGGCGGGCCACGTCCCCCAGCAGCAGCAGCTCCTCGGCCGTGGCCTCGGCCAGGAGCTGGTCCAGTCCAAGCTCCCGGACCATGCGCAGGGCCTCCTCGGTCTCGCCCCGCAGGGCTCGCTGGTCCCATGTCTCCACGTCCGTCACCAGGGCCACCGGTCGCGAGGACGGATGGAGGACCGTCTCGACCGGGGCAGGCGGCTGGTCGTCGCGAGGTTCGGCCCTGACCGAAGGCTCCCCGGCCAACGGCTGCTCAGCCCGGGCCACCGGCAGCTCCCACAGGGCGTAGATCGTCACGTCGCCACCGACCCGCGTCTGCAGCCGGTATCCCCCCCGAACCCGCTGGCCATCCGGGATCGACGGGCCGAGGACGATCACCTCCCCCTGGTGCATATCGACCGTCAGCGCCTGCTCTTCCGGCTGCCACCGGACCAGGAACCGGGTCCCGGTGACGCGGATCTCGTACGGCCCGGCGGCGACGCGCCAGTCCGTGCCCAGGCGATGCTCCACATCCAACAGTGCGGTGCCATGCTCCAGCACGAACACCACGGCCGGGCCCTCCCCCTCGAACAGCCGGCCTGCCGTCCCCGGGGACAGCTCGATGCGCCCGTCGTCCAGCACCTCCGCGACGAGCTCGCCGCCCTCCGGGGCCTGCAGCCAGCGCCCACTCGAGGGCGGGTCGTCGAGTCCCTGGTCGTTCACGAATACCGCCAGCGCCACGGTGGCTGCGGCAGCGACCGCAGCGGCGGCGAACCAGACCGAGCGCCGCACGCGCCGGCGGGGGGAGCGGCCCCGATCCCGCTGGAACGCCGCGCGGGCCACATCGATGCTGTGGTCCCCTTCGAGGATCTCGTCCTCCAGCTCGGCAATCTCCTTGCCCAGTCGCTCCAGATCGTTCATCGCCGGCTCCATTTGGGGCTGTTGCCCAGTCGATCTCTCAGCATCGGGTACCGCTGTGCCAGCACCTTGAAGCGCCGTTCGCACTTCACCAACCGTCTTTTCAAGGTGGCCAGGGACACGTCGAACACGTCGGCCAGTTCCGCGAGCTCCATGCCCTCGATGAACCGCAGCGTGAACACCAGCCGCTCGTCCACCGGCATGGCGTCCAGCACCCGGTACAACTCCCGCATCGTCTCCACGGCGTCGTCCGCCCGACCGACGGTCGCCTGGACCGGGATCTCGGCAGGCTGGGCATAGAACCGCAGCCACCGATCGCGCTTGCGCTTACGGAGGCAGCCCCGGGCGACGTGCACGGCGATCTTGGTGATCCAGGCCTTGAGGCGGCGCCCGTCTTCCACGCTCCCGATGGAGCGCAGCGCCTGGTAGAATACCTCGTTGATCAGGTCCGGGAGCTCCTGGTCGAATCCCATCGTCCGCACGAGCACGGCGCGCACGTGGACGGCGTAGCGATCATGGAAGCAGACGGCCGCGCCGGGGTGGTCGGCCTTCAGCGCGACGAGGAGCTGCACGTCGTCGCCCCGGAAGGGCAGCGTCCGTATCGAGCCGGCTCTATTCTTGTTGCCGTGCCGCGCAGTGCTGGGTTCTCGACTCGCCATCTGGCCCCTTTCCCGTATGTAGAGTGTCCACGGGTGGGCGGCGAGGCTCAACTATTTCTTGCGCGGCGGTCCGGGCGCCCGCGGGAGGGGGTGGGTTCTAGAAGATCCCGACGACGTTGATCTTGGCCTCGCCGGAGATGGTCTCCAGCGCTTCCTGGCCCCGGTCCTCGACGTTCTGTTTGAAGTCCTTCAGCACGATCTTGTTCCAGTCGCCGCCGTCGTCGTCGATCTCGTCGCTATTCTCGGCTTCGAAGGGCACGGAGCACACGGTCTTGCGGTCCTCCAGATCGACGACGACCAGGGAGCCAGCGAAGTACCCGCTGTCGAACTCGTCGGCGGCCAGGAACTTCTTCTCGACCTTGCCGGGAAGGGACCGCTCCTCGGTGACGAACACGGCCAGGTAGCGATGCTCGGGGTTGCCCACGTTCTCCAGCGTGTACTCGGAGTGCTCGCCGGACGGGTCCAGCCCGATCTTGGCCAGGTTGGCGATGTCGCTGTGGTTCAGCCACTCCCAGTCCGCCTTGTCCGCCCGGGTGACGCCGGGCAGGGAGGCGTAGTCCACGGTCCACAGCTCCATGCGGAACAGGGAGGACTCCACCTTCTCCGCTACGCGCAGGGCGTCGTCGGGGCAGGCCACCTTGTCGAAGGCTGCGCCGAGATCGATGGCCTGGTGGATGGTCTGGTAGCTCGCCGCCAGCACAGGGGCACGGGCGAGGGCCTCCTCCTTGGCCTGGGCCTCCTCCGCCTCGCGGGCTTCCCGTTCCTTGGCCAGCCGTTCTCTGTCTTCGGGGGATAGCGGGAGACCCGGGCCGCCGCAGCAACAGCAAGCGGTGATCAGGAGTAGCTGCGTGGAGCACGCGGCGAGGAGGAGCGCACGGAGGATCTTCATGGGCGGCCATTCTCCTTTGGGTATCGCGATGTGTACCATGAACACGGGAGGACGCGATGAATTGCTGGAACGTCGCAAAAGACCGTTGGATCAAACGCTGGGGAGCCGCGATCACCGCCGCGGTGTTTCTGACAGCGATAGGGGGCTGCAAGGATACGGATCCCGACCCCAATCCCGAGGAGTCGCCGTACCTCACCGGTGAGGTGGACGTCCTGTGGATCGTCGACAATTCCAACTCGATGTCGCAAGACCAGGCCCATCTCGCCGCCGGGCTCCCCACATTCCTCGATGATCTGGCTGCGAACGCGCCGGACCTGGACTACCGGATGGGCCTCACCACGACCCAGGCCTTGCCTTGCGCCGAGGACGAAGCCGCCTTCGAGGAATGCAAAGATTCGTTGGGCAACACCGGCCGCCTGCGGGGTTTGACCAACGCCGGCAACGACACGGACGAAGCCCCGACCATCCTCTCACCCACCTCTCCCGATCTCATGGCCGGGATGCAGGCCCTGATCGATGTGGGCATCTCCGGGTCCACACGAGAGGTGGGCCTCTGGACCACAGCGCTGGCCGCCTGCGCCAGCCTGCCCCTGCCCTACCCCACCGACTTCGTCGACTGGGACGAGGACTCCCCCCTCGAGTGCGGCGGGGCAAGCTGGGACCTCTCGGATCCGCTGGCCGAGTTCTGCCATTGCCTGCCACCGGAGGTCGTCGATTACAACACCGACAGCGGTGGGGACCGCTTTTTGCGGGACGACGCCGACCTGGCGGTGATCATCGTCAGCGACGAGGGGGATTACACGCCCATGATGGGGATCTGGGACAC
This sequence comes from uncultured Rickettsiales bacterium, assembly GCA_964504165.1. Classification (GTDB taxonomy): domain Bacteria; phylum Myxococcota_A; class UBA796; order UBA9615; family CAYRNR01; genus CAZDDH01. The sequence goes on from CAZDDH010000055.1 coordinate 32,408, forward strand.
GGGGTGGGATCTGTCCGGCTGCACCATCGGGGATCCCTGGCCCATCTCCATCCAGCAGTCCTGCGCCAGTCAGCCCGACCTCATCTGCGCCGATTTCTGCAAGCTCGACCGGTTCCTCGATTTCTTCGACGAGCTCGACCGCCGCGTGGTCATCTCGGTCATCGGACCGGACGCCGAGTTGGTGGAGGACGACGACGGCAACTTCATGGTGCAGGTCGCCTGCAACCCCCAAAACGTCGGCATCGAGATGATGGCCTTCTATCTCTGGGCCGCCAAGCTCACCGGCGGGGTCTACGCGCCGGCAACGATCTACGATGAGGATGGCTGCAATGAGCCCGGGATACCCCAGGCGCTGGATTCTATCTCCGACCTGTTCCGTTGACTCACCCCCGCAAGAACCCGCTGCCGCGGGCTCAACGCCAAAGCTTGGTATGCTCCCTGCGAGGAGACGCCTGATGTTCGTCGCGCGCACCGCAATCGCGGCCCTGATATGTACCCTCGCTGCTCCGTGGCTGGTGGCCGGCCCCGCAGAGGCCGCCGAGCCCGAATACCTGGTGTGGCGCGTCACCGAGAACGGCTACGAGACCACCTGGATCCGCGACGCGAAGGCCAGCCCCCAGACCCTGGGGCGCCAGACCCACCCGGTGCTCTCGGCCGGCGGCGGCCTGTGGGTGTGGCGGACCACCGATGTGGAGACGCCGTCGTGCGACTGCACCGAGGACAACGAGTTCGCCGAGGACCTCACCTCCAAGGGATGCCCGGCCATCGAATCGGGCCAGGGGCTGGAACTGGTGGAACTGATCAGCGGCGACGTGCTGGAGGTGGTGGGTGCGCCCCAGCAGCCGGTGCTGGGCGGCGCCACCCAGCAGGTGTTCGTCGTCGGCGCGGTGGGGGGGCACCTGTTCGTGCAGGTGGACCTCATCGTCGAGGGCTGCGACGGCAACCCCCAGACCACCTCGCGGGCCGTGGCCTTGGACCTGGCCGCGCGCCAGCCCGAGGAGCTGCTGCCCCCCGAGGAACGGGGCGAGGTCGCGGTGCGGGAGCGGGTGATGGCCACCCGCACGCTCCAGTCCAGTGGCGACATCATCGACAAGCAATCCGGCGACGATCTGGCCCTGTCGTTGATCGTGCCCCGCTACACCCCCGGCGGCCTGCAGGTCGAGTACCAGTACACCGTGCCCGTATCCGCCGTGTTCGCCGATGGGGTGTGGTCTTCGGCCACCCGCTCGGTGCGCAAGCCAGCCCTGTCGCTGCCGGCTCGATTCGAGCCCCACGTGGAGCTACCCGCCGCCGTGGGGGCCTTCGTGGCTCGCTGGCCGGAGGATACGGTGTTCGGCTTCACCGCGGCGCCGCCGGCGACGGACGGCGAGGCCACCGAGACGGCCTTGGATGCCTTCCGCCAGGCCAAGCCGCTGTCCACCGACGATGGGGGCGGCCGCCCCCGGGACCAGCACAGCGGGTTCTACGAGAGCGAGTTCGGCTACCTCGCCGTCATGGAGACCGGCGACGAACTGCGGGGCAGCTACCACACCGTCTTCCGCTTCGACGCGGTGGCCCCCCACGAGTGTGAGTGCGCGCTGACCGGCGCCGCCGACCGGGTGGACGGCTTCCTGCTGGGGTACGTCCTGTCCCCCGGCGGCACGCGCTTCGATTTCGCCGACCAACGGGTGCACATGGGGGGAGATCCGCTGGAGTGCTGCAGCGCCGGCTGGACCCGGGACGAGCTCCGCCGGGTGGGGGACCTACCCCGCTGCACCGTGACCGCCAAGACCGCCAAGTTCTACGACGACGACCTCAAGACCGCCTCCAGCGCCTTCGCCATGGAGGGGGATCTGGTCGATGTGCTGCCCCCATGGTCCGCCCTGGACGAGGGCTACGTCTACGCCCGCTTCACCGGCACCATCTCCCAGGCCACCGGCTTCGTGCGCCGGGACGCCCTACGGTGCCCCGAGGGCGTGCTGGATCGTTGATCCGGGGAGCCTCATGACCCTCGACCAGGCCATCGTCTTTGCCGTGCTGGGGGGCGCAATCGCCCTGTTCGTCAGCGACCGGGTGCGCCTGGATCTGGTGGCCATCGTGGCACTGGTGGCCCTGGCCCTGGCCCGCATCCTGGAGCCTGCCGAGGCGCTGGCCGGCTTTGCCGACCCGCTGGTGGCCATCGTCGCCGGGCTGTTCGTGGTGGGGGCGGGCCTGCTGCGCACCGGGGTGGCGGCGGCGATGGGGGAATGGCTGGGCAAGATCGCCGGCACCCAGCCGCTGCGCCTGCTGATCACGCTGATGGTGGTGGTGGCGGTGCTGTCCGCGTTCATGAGCTCCACCGGCACCGTGGCCATCTTGCTTCCGGTGACCGTGGCGCTGGCCCGCAAGGCCGGGATGAGCCCATCCAAGCTGCTGATCCCCCTGGCCGTGGCGTCGCTGATGGGCGGCATGCTGACCCTCATCGGCACGCCGCCCAACCTGGTGGTCAGCCAGCACCTCGCCGACCAGGGCCACGAGCCCTTCGGGTTCTTCGCCTTCACCCCCATCGGGCTGGTGATGCTGGTGCTGGCCATCGGCTTCATGGCCCTGGTGGGACGGCGCCTGCTACCGGAGCGGGCGCCGGCCGCCGAGGCGAGTGTGGACGTCAGCGGGAGCAGCTCGTCGGCCCTGGCGCGGGAGTACGGCTTGCCCGGCGACCTGTTCCGTCTGCGGGTCCGGCCCGGCTCGCCCCTCATCGGCCGCACGGTAGCCGAGGCGGCGATCCGTCCGGAGTACGGCGTGGAACTGCTGGAGCTGCGCCTGGAAGACGGCACACCCCACGACGGTCCCCACGCCGAGGCTGTCCACGCCGGCGACCAGCTGGTGCTCGATCACCAGCTCATCGTGCACGGGCCCGCCGCCAGCGTCTCCCGCCTGGCCTCCGAGCGGGGCCTGGACGTGCTGGCCGACACGCCCCACGGCCGGGCGGACGATTTCCAGGCCGTGGGCCAGGCCGACGTGGTGCTCACCCCCCGCTCCCGGCTGGTGGGAAAGACCCTGCGGGGGGCGAGGTTCTCGGACCTGTACGGCCTCAACGTGCTGGGATTGTTGCGCCGGGGCCGCCCGCTCACCGAAGAGATGGCCGACCAGCGGCTGCGGTTCGGCGATGCGCTCTTGGTCCAGGGAGACCGGGCTCAGATCAAGGCGCTGGGCGGGCTACAGCGGGACTTCGTGGTCATCTCCGACTCCCGCGGTGATTCACGGGGCAAGGGGACCATCGCCGGGCTCTCCCGCCAGGCCATGCTGGCCATGGGCATCATGGTGACCATGCTGGTGCTGATGACCGCTGGCGTCGTGCCCATCGTGGTGGCCGTGCTGCTGGCCGCCTGCGCCATGGTGGCCACCCGCTGCCTCACCATGGATGACGCCTACCGCTCGATGAACTGGCAGAGCATCGTGCTCATCGCCGCCATGCTGCCCATGGCCACCGCCCTGGACAAGACCGGCGGCATGACCCTGGTCGTGGACGCCCTCACCGCCAGTTTGGGCCAGATGGGTCCCTACCTGGTCATGGCGGTCCTGTTCGTGCTCACCTCGGTCTTCAGCCAGTTCATCAGCAACACAGCCACCACCGTACTGCTGGCCCCCATCGCCTTCCAGCTGGCCGTCACCATGGACGTCAGCCCCCGCACCTTCTTGATGTGCATCGCCATCGCCGCCTCGACTGCGTTCGCAACACCCATCGCATCGCCCGTCAACACGCTGGTCATGTCCCAGGGGGGGTACCGGTTCACGGATTACACGAAGGTGGGCGTGGGGTTGCAGCTGATAATCGGGGTAGCGACGGTACTGCTGGTGCCGGTGATGTTCCCGCTCTAGGAGCTGTAGGGAAAGCGGCCCATGAACGACCTCGGAACCCGAACTGCCTTGGGGTGGAAGAGCCCCACATGGATACTGGTGTGGCTCGTGGCCTTGTCGTCCGGGGTGGCCTGTAGAGACACGCCGCCCGGCCCGGCGTTAGACGACGATGACGACACCTCGGACGACGATGACACGGGACCGGATTGCAAGCCGTGCGCCAGCAGCTACACGGTCGAAGATCCCGACGGTCTGGCTCTCGTCGCCGGCTGCCGGACCATCTCGGGCGACCTGTACATCACCGGGGGTGGGCAGACGGAGCTGCCCTGCCTCGAGTCGGTCGGGGGCGACCTGACATTCCAGTTCCACTCCTCGCTCACGGACTTCACCGGGCTGCCGAACCTCACCACGGTGGGCGGGGATTTCATCGTCCTGTACAACGGCGGGCTGGAGCGTATCGACAGCCTGTTCAGCCTCGAATCCGTGGGCGGCCAGCTGCTCGTCGAGTCCAACGGAACCCTGCAGCACATCAACGGCCTGACCCACCTCCAGACGGTGTCGGGGAGCCTGACACTCACCGACAATCGCTCGCTGGAGAGCGTCTATGGATTCCAGTCCCTCGATTTTGTGGGCGAGGACCTGATCATCGAGGGCAACGACCTCCTGCAAGACGTTCGTGGGTTCGATGAGCTGGCCAGTGTGGCGGCGAACATGGCCGTGCAGAGCAACCCCTCGCTGGAGGCCATCGAGGGATTCGTCAACCTCCAGTCGGTCGGCTCCGATCTGATCATCGGCGGCAACGATTCCCTGGCACATATCGACGGCCTGGCTTCCCTCGAGACCGTCGGATACAACCTGCTGATCGGTACCTTTATCGACGTGGTGGGAAGAAACCGCACGCTCGTCGATGTCGATGGGCTGTCGGGCCTCACGGTCGTGGGCTGTACCTTGGAGCTGGCCCACAACGACGAGTTGATCGGCACCGAAGGGCTATCGAGCCTCACCTATGTCGGCGAAACGCTCTCGATAGCGGACAATCCGTCCCTGGAAGGTATCCGAGGGCTGTCCTCCCTGTCGTTTTTGGCCGGCGACCTGTTCGTCTACCACAACAACCATCTCACCAGCCTCGATGGGCTGGCAACGCTCCACACCGTGGACGGTTTTCTCCATTTTCAGAACAACGATTCACTAGCTGGCCTGGGAGATCTGGCCCATCTGAACACCGTCGGTAGTGATTTCAGCATTATCTACAACGATTGTCTGGTCCAGGCGGACGCCGCGGGCCTGGCCGATACCGTCGCCGTCGGCGGGGCCACCTATGTCCATAGCAACGATGGCCCCTGCGAGTAGAACCGCCTTTGGGATTCCGTCCGGGGCGGAGCGGGGGATGAACGCCTACTCGCTGGCCCGCCCAAGCACCACCTCACTGAACATCGGCCGGGGCCCCTGACCCTCCGCGATCTTGGGATCCCGGCGCAGTCCGTCCAACGTCCACACCACGGTCTGCAAGGGGACGCCGGGGGCGGGGACGATGACGGCTCGCGTATCCACCGAGCCCGCCTCCAGCAGCGGGCGCAGGACCGCCCGCAGGCCCTCCAGTTCGTAACTCTCGGTCAACTCACAGGCCCCGCTCTTGCACGGGACGCGCTGGTCGATGCCGGCGCTGGCCACCACCACCCGGAAGCCCTCGCCGTCGATGGCCACCAGCGGGGAGGTCTTCACCATCGCCGGCGCCGGGGCGTCCAGGTCGATGTCCGTCGCGGCCACCGAGACCCGGATCGCGTTGAGGGTCTGCCGGCCCTGGAGTCGGGGGGGCCCCCCGTGGTTGGGGGCACGCTGGGGCCCCGGGTTGTTCACCAGGATCTGCAGCATGCCCATGCCCGCCGTCGCGGCGGTGAACAGCACGTCGTGCAGCGGCCCGTAGGCGAAGCTCGCCGGGGCATCCAGCATCACCGCCACCGGGATGGTGCGCGCCGGATCCATGCGCTCGTTGATGGCCTCCAGCTCGGCTACCTTGCCAACCAGATCCGCATGCAGGGGTTCGATCCGTTCCTCGGCCATGAACGATGCGGGCGCCTGCGGGATCCCGTGCTCCCCCGTCTCCCAGCGCAGCACCTGCACGCCGTCCGATTTCAGCATCTGGGGATCGACGCGAAGCAGCACGCCCAGCTCGGCCCGCTCGACGCTGGAGGAGCGGGGCGCCTCTGCCTGCAGGTCGAGCCACGCCGAGCCCGGGTCCAGGTCGGCCACCACCAGCAGCTGCGACGCCGCCACGTCCATCGGGCCGGGGATCCCCCGGTCGAAGGTCACCTGCCCGACCACAGCCCCCGCCTCGTCCCAATGAGTCCATACCCCATGGGCACACCCGCTGCCCGTCGGGCAGTCGAAATCAGGCCCCCGCAGGGTGGGTCCCTCGATGGCCAGCTGCCCGCCAGCGTGCCACCAGCGGCGGACCCCCTCACAGCGGGCCACCGCCCGCACCTGGGCCATCCGGTCCAGGTACTTTGCCGCCGGATCGACCACCGTCCCTTCGGGCAGCGAGCACCGGAGCTCGTCGGTCACCCGCCCCCACTCGTCCCGCAGCACCGCCGAGACCATCACCCCATGTACGTATTCCCGGTCCGACGCCCGCTGGCCGTTGCCGTACCAGGCCGTCTTGCGCCCGTGCTCCCCGTGGGGTTCCCCGCTCCCGCAGCTCACCTGGAAGGCCAGCAGATAGGCCAACCGGGAGGGAATATCATCGAAGTTCTCGGGTGGATCGATGGCCTCGAAGCCGTCCGGCAGCGGAGCCCCGAGCAGGGTCACCCCCTCCGGGCAAGCCGCATCACCCGCCTCCCACCATCGGTCCGGCGGGGCCACCTCGCCCGCCTCCTCGCCGGAAGCAACCGCCATCGCGCCAATGGCAAACACAACCACCCACGAATGGGCAGCACCGACACCTAGCCGTCGTCGTCGTCGCACCCTCATCTCCCCTCGCGTATTCCACCCAGGCGTTCCCAAATCCTGGACACCGGACGTACACAGGATATCATCCCTGGCCGCTGGAGTTGCCATGATGCGCCTGCTGATCATCCTGCTGCTGGGTCTGGGATCGCTGCCCGCCGTCGCCGCGCCCAAAGAGACAACCGAGGAGCCCCGAGGAGTCTGCCCCGGTGACGGCTGCCGTGGGGAGATCGACCGTTTCTACTACGAGGTGCTGGGCAGCCCGGAGATCGACGACATCGACCCTGAGCGGGCCTGGCGGGTGGACGGGCTCACCGTCGAACTCGACGGTATGACCGCCCTGTTCGAGGACGGGCTGATGTTCCCCCGCGCCGCCGTGGACGGCCAGGTGTACGGGGCCGTGTTCCTGGGCCAGGGCAGGTGGATCTTCGAGACGGACGTGCCGTGGGAGAAGGACAACCTGAAGCGGCGGACGCACCACGAGAGCCTGGACGAGCCGTTCACCGATGCCTTGCTGCAATTCACGCCCATCTACTATGAGCGGCTGCGGGGGACGGAACCGGACGAGCCGAGCGGGGCGGATAGTGCCGGGGCGGCCCGGCAGCTGTGGCGCGACGTGCGGGAGGGCCAGCGGCGCGCGTACACCGATTTCGACATCCTCCTCGCCGGCGCACGGTTGGACGCCCTCGACGAGTGGGAGCTGATCCGAATCGACGCTGAGCTCTCACTGCCCACAGAGGACAAGAGGTCCGCCAAGGATGAACCGCGCCGCTACCTGTTCACGCATAACGGTAGCGCGGCCGTCGAGCTGGGTCTTCAGCGCTACTGGTTCACCAAGGGCAAGAAGAACAGCCCGCTGCCGCCACGGACCAGACAGTACGCCACCCACCACCAGCGGCTTTGCCGGTCGCACACACTGGAGGAGATGGAGAGCCAGTCCCTGCTCGAACTTACCGAGCAGCAGTCCCGATCCAAGGATTTTCAGCACGTGGATGCCGTCTTCGTCATCGAGCGGGCGGGCGGCAAGAACCGCTTCACGCTGGCCGGTGAAGTCACGGTGCGCTACGAAGCCCTCGAGTCCTTTCGTTCCATCACCTTCTCGCTCTCGAGCCACCACAACGACCGGGAGGTCAGGGTGGACTCCGTCCGCCTGCCAGGAGGCGAGGAGCTACCCTTCCTTCACGAGGATGGCGGGCTACGAATCGAGCTGCCCGACTTCCAGACGCCCGGCGAGATCGTGGAGCTGACGGTGGCCTACTCCGGCGAGCTGGTGGACCACGTGTCTCACCCGAAAGATCGCTGGCGCGGTGTGGGCGTCGCGATCGAGAACTACACACTGACCGGTGGGCACGCCTGGTTCCCCAGGAATCCATCTGACAGCCGAGATCGGTTTACCTGGGACTGGCGCATCGAGCTTCCCTCGGACCTGCAAGTGGCTGCATCTGGGACCACCGTCGAGGAAAGGGTCGACGGGTATTTCCGCACGGTCGTGGTCAAGGAGACCGTCCCGTCGCGCTCTCCGGGAATCCTGTTCGGGCCGTTCACCATCGTCGAGGAGGCAACCCCACCGCAAGAAGGTCCCAGTGTCCGTATATTCGCGGGCCCCGGATACGTCAAAACCGCGGAAGATATGGCTATATACGTGCGGACGCTCGTGGATTTCTTCGAGCAATTCTACGGCGTCCCCTACCCATATGAGGAGCTGGATGTCGTACAGGCACCCGTGGGGATCATGAGGGCCATGGCACTACCTGGATTGGTGCAAATCGACGGCGCAGCCTACATCGACAAGGACACCCTCCAGAAGGTGTACAGATACGGTAACTTCATGGGCTGCTCGACGCTGATGCCTCACGAGGTGGCGCACCAGTGGTGGGGGCACACGGTCGTGGCCCAGCACTGTCAGGATTCCTGGTTGATCGAGGCCATGGCCTCGATCTCCGCCGCCCTGTATCTCGAAGCGCTCGGCGGGCTCGAGCGTTACCAGAAAATCCTCGCCTACTGGGGATATACCCGAAAGGGCTACGAGACCGGGAAGACCATGCCGCTCTACACCGCGCAGACCCACGGGAGTGGGTACGTCCGCACACGCACGATCTACGGCCGAGGCCCCCTGATGATGCATGAGCTGCGCAGTCAGCTGGGGACCGAAACGTTCCTATCGGCCCTGCAGCACCTGGCTCGGTCTCTGGCCGGCCAGCGAGTCACCACCGAGGAGTTCCGCCTCGAGCTGGAGGCGGTGACCGGCCGGTCGCTCGACGATTTCTTTGATCTCTACCTCTACAGCAACGCCAAGCTCAGGGAGCCGCCGCGTAGCTACGAGAACATGTCCCGAGAACCCCGTACGAGATAACGCCATCGCACACACACGCATCAGCTGGAGCAGTGCCAGACCAGCGCCACCCCACCGTCGAAGATCAACAACAGGCGGCAGCCGGATACTTCGCGGTCACCCGCCAAACACCTCGAGCCAGGGGCTGGCGAGGTGCAATAGGCCAAAGGTCGCCGCACCGAATCATGAACGTCACTTGGAGGCCAGATAATCCATCGCTTCTTTGACACTCCCGTCATACGGAGGATCGGCTGAGCGACTTTCTGACCTGCGTGAC
>CAZDDH010000056.1:0-41291 GCA_964504165.1 uncultured Rickettsiales bacterium
AGGATGGCTCACCCCTACATCTTGTGGCAGGAGGCGCTAACCGTCTACCCCCCTGCAAACAATTAGCAGGCCCCAGGGACTGCCACGTCAGGCCTGAATGCGGTAAAGTGTCTCTTTGCAGCTGATCGGAGCTCGGTGGGTGTTTTGCTCCGCAGCGCATATCGGCCTATCACAGTTGGACGGGGCAGCGAGCATGAGCAGCAAGCCCAAGATTTACGTCGCAGACCCCGACGCGGGCGTTTCCAGAATGATCCGCTCGGCCCTTGAACCCGCCGGGTACATGGTTCAAGAAGCCTTCGACTGGGAACAGCTGGTGGAGGAGATGAGCGTTTACGGCGCGGACATCACCCTTCTCTCCACCGAGATCCCCGACACCTACTACGGGGACATCATCCGGGACATCAAGCGCAGCCCCGATACGTCGGGTATCCCCGTGATCGTGCTCGTCGAGCCGGACGATCGGCGATCCGTGGGGGACAGCCTGGCCCAGGGTGCCGCCGACATCATCTACAAGCCGATGGTGCTGGCGGACGTCCTCAACAAGATCACGATGCACAGCACACGGCCAGCGGCCAGCACCACCGACCTGGACCTGGAAGGCGAGTTGCTGGGGGATCTGGGCGGCCAGCCCCGTCTCCCGATCAACGACCTCAAGACCGGCTCGGATCGCTACGACCGGGATCTCTCGACCTTCATCGAGGTCACCGAAGCCATCGCCAGCTCGCTGGAACCGGAGGATTCGTTCTTCGTGCTGGTGCGCCGTGTCGCCGAGGTGATCCCCTGCGATCGCTGCAACATCGTCCTCACCGGCGTCGGCGACCGGGAGGCGTGGGTCGTCGCCAGCCACGACGATCCCAACCTCAAGCGCCACGAGATCGACCTCAAGAAATACCCCGAGTACACCCAGGCGCTGGAGTCGATGGAGCCCGTGCTCATCGACGACGCCCAGTCCCACCCGGTGACCGAGAAGGTCCGCAACGCCGTGAGCAAGGTCTCACTGGGCTCGACGCTGGTCTTCCCGCTGATCATCCGTGAGGTGGCGATGGGGGTGCTGTCCCTGTCCACCCGCGGCAAGGCCCGGGACTTCGAGCCCGCCGAGCTGCTGCTGCTGCGCTCGATGGCCAACCTGGCCGCCTGCGTCATCAAGGCCACTTCGGCCCTGGAGTCGGTACGCTACCAGGCGGCGAACGAGAAGGCCCCGGCCGAGGAATTCGAGAACATCGTGCTGGATCTGGACGACCAGATCGAAGTGCTGATGGACGAACTCGAAGAGTGATCCTGTGTCTCGTGCCCTCCTGTTGATGTTGGCCGTGACGAGCGGCATCTCCCTCAGTGGTTGCTACGAGGTCCTCACCCACCAAGACGAGAACGTCGACGACACCTGGATGAGCTGGGATGGCACGGTGCAGGTCTCCCCGGAATCGCTGGAGCTAGCGGCCGTTCCCGGGACCCCTGTGACCGGCGAACTGACCTTCCTGGAGACCTCCGCCAAGGGCGGCGCGGAGATGACCCTCGCCCTGGAGGGAACGGGCACCGAACGCCTCAGCGTGTTTCCCGGCCAGTGGTCCGTGGCGGTCGTGCCCTCCGGTCAGCTGGTCCTCCAGGTGACCTTCTCCCCCGAAGATGGCGACACCGGCGGCGCCGCCGAGCTGGTCATCACCAACTCCGGTACGCCCACGGAGATCCGCGTCCCCATCACGACCGTCGTCGCCCAGCCCTGAAGATTCTCTGACGCTCAGCAGGTGCGGTGCTTCTTGCCGTCGTGGAAGGCGATGACGCGGGAGTGGTTGGCGTGGGGATGGACCTGGGCGCCCGGCCAGACCACCGATCGGACGATGGCGGCCCCCGCACCGACCTTGGAGCCGGCACCTAGGTAGACCCCCGGGCCCACCTTGGCGTCGCGGGCGATCTCGGCGCCGGCCCCCAGGGCCACAGGCGGGTTCACGGTGGCGTCTGGGTGGATCGTCACCGCGCCCGGATCCCCGTGGCCGGTGCTGTCGGGGGCCAGGGACCACGCCGTGCCTTCATCCGCGATGGGGCCCGCGTCCAGCAGCTGCTCGTGGGTGTCCAAATAGCGCTCCAGCGTTCCCAGATCGTTCCAGCTGCCGCCATGGATGACGCCCCGCAGGTCCTCCCCGGCGGCCATCATCGGCCCGTACCCCTGCCGCACGACACAGCTGAATCCCCCGGGGGGCAGGTGCCGGTAGACCTGGGGCTCCACCAGATGAACGCCGGAGAACACGCCACGGGCCGCTTCCTCGCCAGCGGCGCCGCCGGTGGCGTCCTCCCGCCGGCAACCATGGCCGGCGAGGTCGATGACCCGGCCCTGCTCATCGCACGTCACCGCGCCGAAGCGCTCCACGTCCGGGTGCTCGATGAGCAGCAAGGTGGCCGCAGCGCCGCTGGCCCGGTGGGCCCCCAGCAGCTGCGGCAGGTCGAAGTCGCACAGGATATCGCCGTTGATGATCAGCACCGGCCCGTCGCCCGAGGCCTCTTCCAGCAACGGCCTGGCCTGCACCAGCGCGCCGCCGGTGCCCAGCACCTCGGGCATCTCCACAGAGAACCGCACCGTCAGCTGGGGCAGCTGGGCCGCGCACCAGGCGCTGAGCTCCACCATCAGGTGCTCGGCCAGGTGATGGGCGTTGATTACCACATGGGTGCAGCCGGCGGCCGCCACCCGTTGCAGGGAATACCCGGCCAGCGGGCGCCCCAGGAGCGGCGCGGCCGGCTTGGGGAGGACATCGGTGAGGGGGCGCAGGCGGGTGCCGAGGCCCGCCCCCAGGAGCATGACGCTCGGCAGTCGGTCCGTCACCTAGGCCAGACCCAGCACGTGGAGCATGATGGCCTTCTGGACGTGCAGGCGGTTCTCCGCCTCGTCGAAGACGACGCTCTGGGGCCCGTCGATGACCTCGGCGGTCTGCTCCTCGCCGCGCATGGCGGGCAGGCAGTTCATGAAGATGGCGTCCGGCTTGGCGTGGGCCATCAGCTCGGCGTTGACCTGGTACGGCAGGAAGGTGCGGATGCGCTCTTCCCGCTCGCTGGGATCGATGTGGTAGCTCATCCACGAGTCGGTGTAGAGCACGTCGGCCCCCGCCGCGGCTTCCGCCGCGTCGTGGGTGACCGTGATGGTGCAGCCGTGCTCGGCCGCCATGGCGTTGCCCTTTTCCATCACCTCGGGCTGGGGCTCGGTGGCTTCGCCAGCGGGGCAACCCACCCGGATGTTCATCCCCACCTGGGTGCAGGCGTAGATCAGCGAGTGGGTGACGTTGTTGTTGCTGTCGCCGAGGTAGGCCAGGGTCTGGCCGGCCAGATCCCCGCGGTGCTCCTCGACGGTCATCAGGTCGGCGAGGGCCTGGCAGGGGTGGGCGAAGTTGTCCAGCCCGTTGATCACCGGGATGGTGGCCTCGCGGCCCAGGGTGTCCATGTCCGCCCGCTCGAACAGGCGCGCCATCATCAGCTCGCACATGCGGGACACCACCTTGGCGAAGTCCTCGATGGACTCCTTCTTGCCCAGGGGCGAGGTGGAGATGTTGTAGTAGATGGCGTGGCCGCCCATCTGGGTCATGCCCACCTCGAAGGAGACCCGGGTGCGCAGGCTCGGTTTCTCGAACAGCATCAGCAGGGTCTTGTGTTTCATCGCCTCGCGATAATCATCGGGATTGGCCTTGATCTTGCGGCCCAGAGCGATGGTTTCGAGGACGTCCTGGCGGGTCCATTGGTCGAGCGTGATCAGATGCATTTATTGGCCTCCTGCCGGCCAGAATAGAGCCTTCCGACGGCCCGCACAATCCCGTTTTTGCGGAGCCTTTTTTTTACGGCGGAGGCTCGAAGATCTTGCCCGGATTGAGGATGTCGGTGGGGTCGAAAACCGCCTTCAAACGGCGCTGCAAACGGAGCTGTTCGTCGCCGATCTCCCAGGCCAGATAGGGCCGCTTGCACTGGCCGATGCCGTGCTCGCCGGTGAGGGTGCCGCCCAGCTCCAAGGCGGCGCGGAAGATGGACTCCGAGGCCTGGATCACCACGTGGTGATCCCGCGAGTCGTCGTACAGCAGGTTGACGTGCAAGTTGCCGTCACCGGCATGCCCGTAGGCCGCGACGGTGACGCCCAGGTCCTTGCGTACCCGCTCCAGCCGTTCCAGCAACGCCGGCAGCTGGCTGGTGGGCACGGCCACATCCTCGCTCAGATGGTGCGCGTGGCCCTCCTTGATGGCGTCGCTGATGGATCGCCGCTGCTGCCACAACGCCTCGCGCGCGTCGTCGCCGTCGGCCCGCTGCACGTCGCTGGCCAGGCCGGCCAGCCGGGTCACGACCCGATCCATGTCCGCGCGGGCGGTGCCCTCCGGGCCGTCCATCTCCACCAGCAGCGCCGCGCCCCCCGGGAGCCCCAGCGCCGCCAGGCCGATGGCGTCCACCAGCTCCAGGGCCCGCGGCAAGATCCCGGCACCGAGCAACTCGTTGACCGCATGGCAGGCCACGCCGGAGGAGGGGAAGGTGACCCAGGCCGCCTCGACCGTCGCCGGCCGGGGCCGGATGCGCAAGGTGATCTCGGTGAGGATGCCCAGGGTCCCCTCCGACCCCACCAGCAAGCTCGTCAGGTCCAGCCCGGCGACCCCCTTGATGCTCCGCCGTCCCGTGCGCACCACCCGGCCGTCGGCCAGCACCACCTCCGCCCCCAGCACATAATCCCCGGTGACGCCGTACTTGACGCACAACGGGCCACCGGCGTTGGTGGCCACGTTCCCTCCGATGGTGCACTCGTCAAGGCTGGCCGGATCCGGCGGGTAGAACCAGCCGATGTCCTCCACCGCACGCCGCAGGTCGCCCGTGATCGTCCCCGGCAGCACCCGCACCTGCTGGTCCTCGGGCGCCAGCTGCTGTACCCCGGCCAGGCGCTCCAGGCCGCACACGATCCCTCCGGGGCTCGGCACGCAGCCCCCCGCCTTGCCGGTCCCGGTGCCACGGGGTGAGAGGGGCAACCCCTCCCGCTGGCAGACGGCCGCCAGCGCGGACACCTGGCCGGTGGTCGTGGGCAGGCAGACGGCCGCCGGGAGCGTCGGATGCGCCGGGGAACGGTCCGCTGAGTAGTCCGCCCGCTGCTCCGGATCCAGCAACACCGCCCCCCCCACGGCCTCCCGCAAGGCCGCGATCTGTGACGGCGTCAGGATGTCATCCTTCCCGGCCGCCACCGGGCTCTCCTTCCACCAGGTAGATCTGGCTCTTGAGGTACTCGCTCTGAGGATGGGCCGTCAGCACCGGATGATCCGGGGATGCCCCGCCGCTGTGGAGCCTACGCAGCACGCGCCCCTGCCGTGAGGCCGCCGTGGCCACGGTCTCGGCCAGCTGCTCGAGGGAGAACAGGTGGGAACACGACGCCACCTGCAGCAGCCCCCCCGGTTTCACCGCCCGCAGCGCCAGATAGAAGATTCGGCGGTACGCTTCCAGCCCCCGGCGGGAATCCTTGCGGCGACGGATCAGCGACGGCGGGTCGCAGATCACCCGGTCCCACGATCCGGGCGCCGTGTCCCTCACGAAGGCCCGGGCGTCCCCCTGGATCACCTCCACCCGGTCCGCCACGCCCGACTCCGCCGCGTTCTCACGGGCCAGCTCGCACGCCGGAGCAGAGGACTCCACGCAGGCCACCTGCCGGGCCCCAGCGGCCGCCGCCCGGACCGAGGCGATCCCCACGTAGGCATACAGTTCCAGCAACCGCTGCCCCTCCGCCCAGCTCACCATCCGGTCGCGGCAGTCCCGCATGTCCAGGAACAGCCCGGTCTTCTGGCCCCCCTGGGGATCGAACCGGACCGGTACGCCCCCTTCCTCTACGGTCCAGCGCTCCGGCACCTCGCCGGCGAGGACCTCCACCTTGGACGGCAACCCCTCCAGCTCCCGTCCGCGGGCATCGTTGCGGGCCAGCACGGCCGTGCAGCCATGCTCCTCCACGAGGGCCTGCGTCACGGCCCCCAGCATCGAATCGGTAAAGACGCTCGTGCTCTGGACGACCGCCAGAGACCCGTAGCGGTCCACGACCAGGCCCGGCAATCCGTCCGCCTCGGCGTGGGCCAATCGGTAGGCCGGCCACCCCGGGATCACGGCCCGGCGGCGCTGCATAGCCGCCGCCAGCCGGCTCCGGACCAGGCGCTCGTCGATGGCCTCCTTGGGGTCTCGACTCCAGATGCGCCCGGCGATGAGCGCCCCCGGGTGATAGGCCGCCGAGGCCACGAAGCGCCCCCGGTTGTCCTCGATGTGCACCAACGATCCAGCGGCGGGGCGGTCGTCGGGGTGGATCACCTCGTTGCTGTAGACCCACAGGTGGCCGTGGCGCAGGCGCCGGTCCGCGCCACGGCGCAGCCGGACCCTGGCGGTGGTTGTCGGAGTCTGTTCGGGCATGGGATCAGCTCGTGGCGGTGGGACGTTTGGCGGCCGGCACCTGGCGGGAGAGCCCCTGCAGCAGCGTGTACTCTGCGAACAACAGCTCCTCGGGTGTCCAGTACTCCTCGCCCTCCACCGGCTGGACGCGGGCATCCGCACCCTGGGCCCGCGGCACCCGCTTGAACAGGTCGTCCGCCGGGATGGTCTGCCCCTGTGGGGCAAAGTGGGCGGGCAGGGCCCGCAGGTTGATCAGCGATGACGGCACCCGGCGATTACCGAGGCAGGAAAAATCGAACATGTCGGCCCGGGCGCGGATCGGCGCTCCGGGCGGCGACACGACAAACTCCACCGCCCAGTAAGGGCTGAGGACCTCGTCCATACGCTTGCCTTCCCGGCCCTTGGTCCCCCAGAAGTTGCGCTCGACCAGCGGCTGGATGGGGGACGCCGGCGGCTTGATCTCCGCGAAGATGGCCTGCTCGATCTTGTCGCGCGGCAACACGCGGGAGGTCCTGTCCGCCGACACGAAACGGATCGAGTCCCCCTCCAGCTGGGCCGCGGTCGCCAGGAATGCCGGGGGTTGATCCGCCACCATCGAGCGGGTCAGCACCAGGATCCGCATCCCGCCGTCGATGAGGTTCTCCGCCATCTGCTGGGCTTCGTTTTCCGAGTCGTAACCAGCTAAAAATACTGGGAAATCCCTTTGTAGATACATGTTGCAGCTGTAGGCGTCCAACCCGAGCTGAGCAGACAGCCTGGCCCGCAGCCAGGGCACCCGCTTCTTGTAGGAGGGATCGGGCAGCAGCAGGATCCGGGCCAGGGAGTTGCGGGGACCCCAGACCCCGCCCCCCTTGAGCAGCGGGGTGGGAGGGCTCGCCGTTTCCACCGGGATGTACTGGTCGGTATTGACGGTGTCCGGATCCTCGCTGTCTGGCTCCTCGATGGAGGTAGGCTCCGGGAGATCGTAGGGATCCGACTCCTTCACCGACGGGGCCATCGGCGGGCGGGCAAACGACGGCTCGGGGACCTCCGTTGCGCCGGTGGGGACGAAGGAGGGTTCGGGGAGATCGGTCGCACTGGTGGAACCGGATAGGTCGCCGGCATCGGCCGCGGACGTCGTCGAGGACTCCGTGGTGAATCGGTCCCGTAGCCCGGAGGGCAGGGCGGCGAGCATGGACGGATCCATCACCGGACGATCGGCGTTGTCCTCGGGCAGATCCACCCCGGCGGGGGTGGACGCGGGCATGGCTGGCGCCGCCTTGGCGGGCGCTGGCGGCGCGGCGGCCTTCCGCGGATCTTGCGGCGGGGCGGTAAACCGATCCCGCAAGGCGGCGGGGAGGGAGGACAGCAACGACGGGTCCATGCCCGCCGCCAGATCCTGCTCCGGAGCTGCAGATTTCCCTGCAGATTCAGCCTCGGGGCGGTGTATCTCGGCCCCGCAGTACATACACTTGAGTGCCTTGGCACCGTTGGGCCGGGTGCACTTGGGACACTGGATCACATCAGCCACGCCACATCTCCATGTTCGGCAAGAATCGCTACCCCTCCGATTGTAAACACTGCACCCACACCTGAACAAACCGGCCCGGCGATTGTGAGCCGAATGCCTCCGTGCCACACTGGCGCGATGGTTACGCTGGGCCTCATCTCGGACACCCACGGCAAGCTGTCCGGCCAAGCCGTCGCCACCCTCGAGGGTGTGGACGAGATCCTACATGCGGGGGACATCGGGGGGGTGGAGATCCTCGCGGAACTCGATGCCGTGGCCCCAACCATGGCCGTCCTGGGCAACACCGACTATCTGCCGGGGCAACCCGGCGAGCGGGTCGTCGAGCGCGAGGGCACGGTGATACTGTTGATCCACGACATCGGCGACGTCGGGCAGCCGAGCTTCGATCTATTGCGCAGAGCCCGGCACGTGGGGGCTGCGGTGGTGATCTTCGGCCACAGCCACCGGCCGGCCGACTACACCATCGGCTCGCTGCGCTTCGTCAATCCGGGCTCGGCGACCGCCCCCCGTGGAGGTCACCCTCCCACCGTCGCCCGGCTGACGGTGACGCACGACGGCACCGAAGTGGAACACTTCCGCCTGGATTGATCTTTTCTTTTGGAGCCGGCTCAGCCGCCGTCGTCGATGCCCATCACAGGCGGGTAGATGCTCAGCGGCAGGTAGTCGATGACACCGTTGGCCTCGTGGAAGGTGTTGTCGTAGTACGTCACGTCGTTGATCGTGAAGCTCAGGTAGCCGTTGTTCACCGACTTGTACTCCAGCGATGCACCGAGGACTTCGATGACGGGCGACTTGGACTTGTCCTCGAATTCGAACTTGTAGATCACCGCGCCCACCGGGCAATGGGGGCAGGGAAACCCGTCGCCGGCCTCCGGCTGTGCGGGGTCACCGTCGGGGGTGATCCACACGGTGGTCTCGTAGTCGCCCGTGTCCGCCACCGTGTACTTGTTGGAGGTGGTGGTCTCGATGAGCACCTGGTCGCCGTTGCAGATGTGCCGGCGTACCTGCCAGCTCTCCTGCACGCTCAAGGTCTGGTGCAGCTCGTAGGCCAGGGGGTTTCGGCAGTCCCCGGCCGTGGCGCGCTTGCCGCCAGCGGCGAACCAGGACATGTAGTCCGACAGCCCCAGCTCGCCTTCCGCGTACTTCTTGCACTGGGCCAAGTTGTCCGCCGAGAACTGCTCGATGCCGGTGGGCTTGCCCAGGAAGTCCGTTTCCCAGTTGTCGATCTTCCGCTCGTCGATGACGAACTGCTCGTTGATCTCGCCCCGCATCTGGCTCAGCAGCGCCTCCATGGCGTGTTGGCGCAGCATGCGACGGTTCGGCTCGTTGACCTCGGCGTCGTAGTTGGGTGGGTTGTAGCATTGCACCCCGTGGTAATCGAACCAGGTGTTGGGTTCGATCTTGGGTGCCTCATCCTTCTTTTTCTTCTTGGCAGAGGCTGCCGGGGCCACCAGGGCCATGGCAATCAAGACGATCAGGATCGAGATCGACCAGCGTCGCATCGGAACTCCTTTCCCCCATCGCGCTCACATGACACGCCACGGGGTCACCGGCTTTTCCGCCGATTCGAGGGCGTGCGCATGTTATCGACGGGCAGAACGGGGTGTCAATTCAGTTTGGTCGATCGGAAGGAATACACGCGGGCAGAACACGACCCGAACCCCGGCCGGGGCCGGACCACGAGGACGCGGAAACGTCGCGCGATCAGCTAGTGGCCGCCGCCGCCCAGCAGACCGACGATGGTGCCGATGTTCGACTGCAGCATGAAGGCGATGACCAGGGCGTAGATCACCAGGGACTCGATGAGCGCCAGACCGATGATCATCGGCGTGAAGATCTTGCCACTGGCGGCGGGGTTCCGGGCGATGCCCTCGAGAGCCGCCGTGGAAGAGCGGCCCTGACCCAGAGCGCCACCGAGGGCGGCGAGGCCGATGGCCAGCCCGGCACCCAAGGCGATACCCATCACCATCAGGCCGGGGGCGACCATGTCCATCAAACCGGTTTCACCGGCGAAAGCGACGCTGGGAAGCGCGACGGCGACCAGTGCGATAGCGAAGGCGGAGAAGTTGCGAATCAGCGAACGGTTCATCTTTGAAGATCCTCCTCGGGCCGCAACCGATGCGAACCCGAACCTTGATAACGGTCTTGTTCAGTGTTCGTGTGCAGTCGCCTGGCTGATATAGACCATGGACAACAGGGTGAAAACGAACGCCTGCACCGTGCAGACGAAGGCTCCCAGTCCCAGGAAGATCACCGGAATGCCGTAGGCCAGCAAACTGGAGGTCTGGGACGGGAGGTCAAACATGAAGATCGACAGGACCGTGTGGTCGCCGAACATGTTGCCGTACAGGCGCATGCTCAGGCTGACATTGCGGAACAGGTGTCCCACCACTTCCAGGACCAACATCAGCGGGGCCAGCCACAGGACCGGCCCCAGGAAGTGCTTGAAATAACCGACGCCGTTATAGATCAAGCCGGAGATGTTGTAGACCAGGAACACGGCAACGGCCATGCCGATGTTGGTGTTGATGTTGGCGGTGGAGGGCAAGAATCCCGGCACCAGGCCCATGAGGTTACACACCAAGATGTAGATGAACAGCGTTCCCAGCAGCGGGAAAAAGCGCTTGGCCTTGGCGGCGCCCAGCTCCTGCTTAAACATGCCCCACAGGAACTCGATCAGCAGCTCGAAGACGTTCTGCGGCCGCAGGTTGGCCTCCGGAACCAGAGCCTGGCGAGAGTCCTTGTGTTTGGCGAACTTCCGGGACAGGGCCAAACGGGCGGCCAGGGCACCCGTGAGGATGATGACCACCGCCAGACACGAGTGGTAGAACGGAACGAGGTTTTGGCCCTCGATCACATCGATCGAGAGCAGGTGAAACCAAGAAAACTCGCTCGCTATCGTGATACCCACCTGAACCTCACCCTTTGATCAGTCCGGTGATGGCTGCCAGTAGGATGCCTGCAAAAATGCAGGTCAGACCCACGAGCAACCCCAGCAAATCCACCCGGAACACCCAGATGGACAGCGCCAACGCCGCTCCGAGCGCTGGCCAGCGCAAAGCTGCCATCACGCTCGAATAGCCGCTCGCCCGATAGTCCGGCTGCAATCCCTTGGCGGATGCCCGGCTCAACAGGCCGAAGTTTCCCACCGCGATCACGCAACCGAACAGGACGCCAACGGCAAACTCGATATGCCCCAGGGCGAACCCTGCGGCCATCGCAATCATGCCAACCAAAGAGGCCAAACCAACGATGATCCACACTCCACGGAACGAGATGGGAGTGGGTTCTTCGTGCTCGTGATCCGTCGGTGCTTCGGGCGAAGCTTCGTCTGGGTCACGAGATGCCACGATGGTGCGCGCCGTCCTAGCACGTCAAAAGGCAGAGGGTCAAGGCAGGTTGCGGCTGGATTTCGTCAACGTATCCGGAGGTTTGCCCGCCCCGGTCGTGTTGCCGGCTCACAGTCGTGGCTCGGACCCGACGTCCATCCCGGCCGCCAACCTGCATTTGCAGTCATTACCGAACCACCGGATCCCGGATCCCACGGGCCTGTCGCAGCTCGTCCAGGCGCATCTGGACCGCCGCCGGGTTGGGGTGCAGCTGCAGCGCCTCGGTGTACAGCGCCTCAGCCCGGTCCAGATCCCCCTGGAATTCCAGGCATCCTGCCTCCCCGACGATGGCACTGGCGGCCTGCGCCGACCCCTGGAAGCGGGAATAGACCCGCTGGTAGACCCCGATGGCCAGCCCGCAGTCCCCCGCCAGATCGTGGCTCCGGGCCACGCCAAGCAACGCGTCGGCGGCGAGTTTGCCGGATGGATACCGCTCCAACTGGTCCGTCCACTCCACGATGGCCTGCTGCGGATCCCCCTGGTGGAAATAGCAGCGGGCGATGTGATGCCGGATCTCCTCGCCAGCGGGATGCTCTGGCTGACGGGCGAGCCGTTCCCGGCGGATGTCGATGGCGCCCCACCAATCCTGGCGCGCCTCCCGGAGGCCGGCCATCAGGGCCAGGCAGTCGTCACCGAGAGCCGCGGTGGGGAAGCGGGTGATGAGCTCTTCGCAGGACTCCTCGGCGATTGCCTCGTCGTCGAGGCGGTCGCGGTGAACCGTAGCCAGAGCCCACAACGCCGGGGCGGCGACGGATTCTTCCGGGCTTGGAGCGGCAGCGCGATAGGCCTCGACGGCGCCGTCGACGTCCCCCTGGCCCAGCAGCTTGTCCCCCCGGCGGAGCTGGCGCTGCTGGGAGTCACAGCCGTACGCCAGCCAAGCTGCCACAAGCGGCAGGACCCATAGCAGGCGGGGTTTCACGTGGATCTCAGCTGTCCGTCGGCTCGCCGGCTTCGTCGCCTTCGACTGCCGGAGCGTCGTCGGCCTCCGGGGCTCCGCCGTCACCGGCCTCCGGACTCCCTTCACCGTCGTCGGAACCGTTGGACTCCTCGTCCTCATCGGCCGCGACCGTGGCCACCCGGGCCATGGCGACCACCTTCTCCTTGCCGTTGAGCCGGATCAGGGTGACGCCCTGGGTGTTGCGCCCCAGCACGGAGATGCCGGACACCGGCAGGCGGATGGTCTGACCCTGGTCGGTCATCAGCATCACCTCGGTGTCGTCGTGGACCTGGACCGTACCCACCACGTGGCCGTTGCGGCCGCGGGTCTTGATGTTGATCAGGCCGATGCCGCCGCGGTGCTGCTGGCGGTACTCGGACGTGGCGGTGCGCTTGCCGAAGCCGTTCTCGGTGACGGACAGCAGCGTGGCGTCGGGCTCGATGACGTCCATGCCCACCAGCCGGTCTTCCCCGACGAGGGTGATGCCCTTGACCCCGCTGGCGGTGCGCCCCATCTCCCGAGCGTCGTCGCCACGGAAGCGGATCGCCTTGCCGTCGCGGGTGAACAGCAGCACCTCCTGGTCCGGCTCCATCACCCGGGCCGTCAGCACCTGGTCGTCGTCCCGCAGGCTGCACGCGATGATGCCGATGCTCTTGACGTGGCTGTAGGCGTGCAAGTTGGTGCGCTTGACCCGCCCGTGCACCGTCGCGATGACGATGGAGCGCACGTCGTCGAAATCCCGCACCGGGATGATGGCCGCCACCGAGTCATCCCCGTCGATGGGGATCAGGTTGACCAGCGGGCGGCCCTTGGCGGCCCGCCCCCCAACCGGCAGGCGGTAGACCTTGAGCCAGTACACCTTGCCCCCCCGCGTGAAGATCAGCAGGTAGGCGTGGGTGGACGCTACCCACACATCGCGGATGAAGTCCTTGTCCTTGGTGGTCATGCCGCGCAGGCCCTTACCGCCGCGGTGCTGGCTGCGGTAATCCTTGAGCGGGGAGCGCTTGACGTAGCCCTCCTGGGTGACGATGACCGCCATGTCCTCGTCGGCGATGAGGTCCTCGAGGTCCACATCGGCGGAGGCCTCGACGAAGCTGGTGCGCCGCTCGTCGGCATGCCGGTCGCGCACCCCCTGCAGCTCTTCTTTGATCAGCTCCAGCATCAGGGGCTCGTTGGCCAGCAGCGCCTCGAGGCGCTCGATGGTGAGCATGATCTCGGCGTGCTCGGCGCGGATCTTGTCTTGCTCCAGGCCGGTAAGGCGCTGCAGCCGCATCTCCAGGATCGCCTTGGCCTGCACCAGGGTCAGCTCGAAGCGTTCCATCAGAGCGTTGCGGGCCGTCTCGCCGTCCGGGCTCTGGCGGATGGTGGCGATGACCTCGTCGATGTTGTCCAGGGCGATGATGAAGCCCTCGAGGATGTGGGCCCGGTGCTTGGCCTGCCCCAGCTCGTACTCGCAGCGGCGGGTGACCACCTCGCGGCGGTGGGCGACGAACTGCTCCAGGGACTGCTTGAGGGTCAACACCTGGGGCTGCCCATCGACGATGGACAGGTTGATCATGCCAAACGTGCTCTGCAGCGCCGTCTGCTTGTACAGGTGGTTGAGCACGATGAGGCCGATGGCGTCGCGTTTGAGCTCCACGACGATGCGCATGCCCTGGCGGTCCGACTCGTCCCGCAGGTCGCGGATGCCCTCGATGGCCTTGTTGCGCACCAGATCGGCGATGTGCTCGATGAGGCGGGCCTTGTTCACCTGGAACGGGATCTCGGTGATGGCGATGGCCTTTTCGTTGCCATGCTCGTCCATCTCGATGTCGGCCTTGCCCCGCACGACGATGCGGCCGCGGCCGGTCTCGTAGGCTTCGCGCACGCCGCCCAGGCCGTAGATCGTCCCGTAGGTGGGGAAATCGGGGCCCGGGATGTGCTGCATCAGTCCGTCGAGGTCCACCCCCGGGTTGTCGATGAGCTCGATGACCCCGTCGATGACCTCGCCGAGGTTGTGGGGCGGGATCTTGGTGGCCATACCCACGGCGATACCCTCGCTGCCGTTGACCAGCAGGTTGGGGAAGGTGGTGGGCAGGACCAGCGGCTCGACGGTGGTGCCGTCGAAGTTCTCGGTGAAGTTGACCGTGTCCTTGTCGATGTCGCCGAGCATCTCCTCGGCCATCTTCGTCAGCCGGCTCTCCGTGTAGCGGTAGGCCGCTGCGGGATCGCCGTCGACCGAGCCGAAGTTGCCCTGGCCGTCCACCAGCGGGTAGCGCTGGTTCCACGGCTGGGCCAGGCGCACCAAGGCGTCGTAGACGGACTGGTCGCCGTGGGGGTGGTACTTCTTGAGCACCTCGCCCACCACACCGGCGCACTTGCTGTAGCGGCGGTTGCTCAGCAGGCCTTCGCGGAACATGGCGTAGAGGATGCGGCGGTGCACCGGTTTGAGCCCGTCACGGGCGTTGGGCAGGGCGCGGCCGACGATGACGCTCATCGAATAATCGAGGTACGACGAACGCATCTCGTCTTCGATCTTCACGTCGATCAAATTGCGGGCTATGTCGGACATGGAGTTCGATCTCCGGGGTCTAGATCGGCCCCGGATATCACTCCCCCGGGACCCCTTCGAAGAGGAGCGTAGAGCCTAGGAAAAATCGGCCAAAAAGTCAAGCCCGAAAGCGACCTCAACTTACCGAAATGACGACGGAATTTTGATAACCGGGGAGATTCTCGTTCAGGGCTCGTCGGCGGCGAAGATCTGGCGCGCCGTTTCCATCAATCCCGCGAAGTCCATCACCTCGTCGATGAAGCGCGGAACGACCCGGAAAGTGAGCCCCCTGCCGACCCAAGATCGGAGCATCTCGACAGCGTCCTGATCCACCAGCGACGCCTGGTAGGACTCGCGGAAATTGTGCTCCAGACGCCCCAGCAGCCGGTCCTGCTGCTCGGCCGTGGCCGAGGCCGCCGCCAGGCGCCTGCGGATCCACGCCTGCTCCTGTTCGCCGACGAATGTGCGGTCGTGGTAGGGGTAGCGCGCCGCATAGCGGCCCACCTGGTTGACGATGAACACCCCGCCGGCGTGATTGCGGGAGCTGAGCTGCTCGTGGAAGAACCGCGCCTCGTCGATGCTGGTCGGGCGGGGCGAACACACAATGACGAACAGGGTCTGCTGGGCATCCGCCAGCAGATCGGTGACCGCCTCGGAGCGCTCGCGGAACCCCTTGTAGACGTCCTTGAAGGCCAGGAAGAATTCGCTGAGTTCGTCCAGGAAGGGTCGGCCAAAGATGCTGCCCAGCAGGCGGTAAGCGATGGCCCCGGTACCCAGCATGACGCGGCGGCGGAAGACCCGCTTGTCGTCGTAGGGGGTGAGGAACCAGCGCATGATCTTCTCGTCGAGGAAGCGGGACAGCAGGCTGCCGGACTCCAGGAAGTCGATGGCGTTCTTCATGGGCGGCGTGTCCAGCACGATGAGGTCGTAGTCGCCCCGGCTGTAGACGTCGTACAGCTTCTCCGCCGCCATGTAGTCGCGGGTGTTGGCCAGGGTGTTGTTGACGTGCTGATAGGCGCGATTGTGCAGGATGCGGTCCCGAGTGTCCTTGTCCGGGCTGACCCGGCGGATCACCTCGTCGAAGGTGGAGCGGGTGTCCAGCATCATCGCGTGCAGGGTGCCGCGGGGTTCGACGCCCACCTCGGCCCACTTCTCCGCGGGGATCTCGGTCTCGGTGTTGCCCAACTCCTCCAGCCCCAGCGAGTTGGCCAGCCGCCGGGCCGGATCGATGGTGATCACCAGCGTGCGCCGGCCCAAGCGGGCGGCTTCGAGCGCCACGGAAGCGGACACCGTGGTCTTGCCCACGCCGCCGGAACCGACACAGACCACCAGCTTGCGTTGCCGGAACTCGGCGCGCAGGTCGATCCCCGCATTCATCCCGATGCCCGGATCGTTCATGGCCGGGCCTCCGTGGTGTCGGCCGGACCGTCGCCCCGCTCACGGGCCGCCTCGGCGGCCATGATCTCCGCCAGCTGCCGGGCCACTTCCACCGGCCCCCCCTGCACGAACGGCAGCTTGGAGACCTTGCCGGCCAGCTCCTGCCGCAGACGGACCAGGGCCAGGGACGAGCGCCGCTGCTCGATGCGCGCGGCGGTGGCCGCCTCGAGCACGAAGGGCAGGTTCCCCACCGCCGGGTCCTCCGGCGTCAACTCCAGGGCGGCCAGCAAGTTGGCGTCCCGGGCGTCGAAGGCCACCGACGGGAACCGGTTGAGCACCACGCCGGATAGGGGCGGCCAGCCATAGGCCCGCACCTTGGCCATGGTCTCGAGGGTCTCGTTGATGCTCATCTCCTCGGAGATGCTCACCATCACCAGCGCGGTCTGCTCCTCGTCGGAGAAGGTATTGAGCACCTGGATCGCCTGGTTACGCAGCGGGCCGGCATTGAACAGGCGCTGCACCGTCACCGGCGTACCGAACATGCTCACCGCGTGCCCCGAAGAAGGCATGTCGATGATCAGGTGATCCCATCTGCGCTCCAGCTCGGCCGGGCGTTCCGGCGTGGGGGACGGATCCTCCGCCACCCGATGCCCGGCCTGCTGGGCCAGCTGCTGCACCCGCGTCAAGATCGTCACCTCCCGGGCGCCGGGGGTGGCCAGCAAGAAGGTGCGCACGATGCGGTTGCGCAGGATCAGCCGTACCAGGCGATCCATGGGGATGATCTCGGCCAGGAACGCCTTCAGCGATCCCAGGAAATCGATGTTCACCGCGTCGAGGTTGACCGCCACACGCACCGGCTTGAACCCGATGGGGCGGTCGAAATAGGCCCCCAGCGTCGGCCGAGCGTTGTCCACCTCGGCCAGCAGAACCCGGCGCCCCCGCGAGGCCAGATACATGCCCAGCGATGTGATGAACGTGGTCTTGCCCACGCCACCCTTGCCGGTGACGAAGATGGTGCGGCGATGGGATAAGGTTTCGAACATTGGGTCCGTGCGGCGGCGGGTGCGTTTATAGCCCGGTGTTGCGATGGTGTCCAACGGCGGCTGAGGGATCGTTCATCCCGGCGGCCACCTGGCCTGGCAACGGTTTATTCAGTGATGCTGTACGCGATCCAGGAGATATCCAGGATTCCCCCGCCCTCGTCCGAGACGACCAGGTCCGCGTCGCAGTCGTAGGTCCCGGTGGCGGCCAGCTCCCAGATCTCGTGATCATCGCCGCTGCCGGGGATCATGGTGTGGATGTCGACCGCCTGGTCACACTCCAGCTCGCCACGGCCCGGTAGCGTCACCGGTACGGCCGCGCTGGAGGTGGTGCCGAAGGGGAAGGCAGCCCACACACCGAGGACGGTCCCTTCTTCAGGCATGGGGTAATAGCCCCAGTCCGCCTCGACGATCTCCACGGCTCCCAGCGCCGGGTTCTCCTCATCGATGAAATCCATGGCGTCGAAGTCCAGGGTGACGGTCATGCCGTCGCCCAGGTCGAACGTGCCGGACTCGGCCGTGTCCACCAGCGCCTGGATGACCGGGAGCGGGAGGTCGCCCGCGTCCTCGAATCCGGTGGCGGGCATGTCGTATTCGATGACCCACCCGGAGAGATAACCGTCGGCGTACTCACACACGTGCCCCGGCGCTTCGAGGACGGCCGAGCCCTCTTCCATCCCGTCGTAGAGGAACACGCCGGCATCGTCGGAGTTCTGGAACCGGCACGATTCCCCCTGACACACCGTGGTCCGGCAGTTCGCCAGATCGTCGAGGGTGTCCAGGGCGACCAGGTGACCGGTCAGATAGGGCTCTTCCGGCGGGGAGGTATCGTCGTCGTCCCCCGTGTCGTCGTCGTCCCCCGTGTCATCGTCGTCCCCGGAGGTGTCGTCGTCATCGGGATCGGTCTCACACGCTCCCACACCCAGCAACAGCACCAGACAACTCAACAAACTCAGCCAATTGCGCATGATCCCTGACCTCCTGTGTGCAGCATTAAATGTCCAGGTTCCTCACGTCCAGTGCATTCTCGCGGATGAAATCCCGCCGCGGGTCCACGTCGTCTCCCATCAGCACCGTGAACACGTCGTCGGCCTCCATCGCATCCCGGATGGAGACCTGCAGCAGCGTGCGGGTATCCGGGTCCATGGTGGTCTCCCACAGCTGCTCGGGGTTCATCTCGCCCAGGCCCTTGTAGCGCTGGATGTCGTACCCCTTTTGGGAGCTTTCCTGGACGTGCTTGAGCAGCGCCAGAGGGCTGCTGAACTGCTGTTCGACGCCCTTGTGGACGAGGGTATACGGGGGCACCCCGTTGCGGACGACATCCTTGAGCCGGCGGCGTAATTCGGAGAGGTCCCGCGAGCGATAGCTCTTTTCGGTGAGCGCGACGGGGCGGCGATGGCCTGCGTGTTCGGTCTCTCCGCCGAGCATGTACCGCTCCGACTCCGGCTGGAATTCCACGCTCAGTGCGTTGATCTTGTGTCCCGGGTGGGCCTGAGCCAGGTAGGCCTGCATCGGCTCGATCATGGACTCCAGAGGGCCCGCTTCGGTGAAGTCGAACCGGCCCTCGGCCAGCATCAAGAACGCCTCGAGCACCGGGCCGTTGAGCTTGCGGTCGATGCGGTTGTACTGCTCGCCGTAGCGTTCCAGGCGGCCCAGCAGATCCAGCAGCCGTTCGTCGGTCAGGGCCCTCGGAGTACGCCCCGAGCCCTCGACGGGGCTCGCCTGCAGCTCCAGCGACGAGACCTGCTTGCGTAGCACAAAATCGCTCAACGCGTGTTCGTCCTTGAGGTAGGTGATGGACTTGCCCTTGCGCAGCTTGAACAGCGGCGGCTGGGCGATGTAGAGGTGGCCGCCGGCGATGAGCGACAACATCTGGCGGTAGAAGAAGGTCAGCAGCAAGGTGCGGATGTGGCTGCCGTCCACATCGGCGTCCGTCATGATGATGACCCGGTGGTAGCGCAGCTTCTCGATGTCGAATTCCTCGGCACCGATGCCCGTCCCCAGGGCGCTGATCAGCAGCCGGATCTCCTGGCTGGCGAGCATCTTGTCGAAGCGGGCTTTCTCCACGTTGAGGATCTTGCCCCGCAGGGGAAGGATGGCCTGGTACTTGCGCTCCCGGCAGGCCTTGGCCGACCCACCGGCGGAGTCGCCCTCCACCAGGTAGATCTCGCACATGGAGGGGTCTTTTTCCTGGCAGTCGGCCAGCTTACCCGGCAGATCACCGGAGTCCAGGGCGCTCTTGCGCCGGGCCAGGTCCCGCGCCCGCCGGGCGGCTTCGCGGGCCCGGGACGCATCGACGGCCTTGGAGATGACCGCCTTGGCGATGGCGGGGTTCTCCTCGAGGTAGGTCGCCAGCCCTTCGTTGACCAGCGACTCGACCATGCCCTTGACCTCGGAGTTGCCGAGCTTGGTCTTGGTCTGGCCCTCGAACTGGGGCTCGGGGATCTTCACCGAGATGACGGCCGTGAGGCCTTCGCGGATGTCCTCGCCGGCGAGGTTTTCCTTGAGCTTCTTGAACAGCCCCGACGACTGGCCATAGGCGTTGACGGTGCGCGTCATGCCGGCCTTGAAGCCGCTGAGATGGGTGCCGCCCTCGATGGTGTTGATGTTGTTGGCGAAGGCGACCAGCGTCTCCTGGAAGGCGGTCGTCCACTGCATCGCTATCTCGAGCTGGATGCCGTCGCTCTCGCCGGTGATGACCACCGGAATCTCGTGCAGGGGAGACTTCTTCTTGCACAGATGCTCCACGAAGCTGGCGATGCCGCCTTCGTACTGGAACTCCTTGCGCTCCCCCGTGGCGTCGTCCTCGATCTCGATGAGGATGCGCGGGTTGAGGAAGGCCAGCTCCCGCAGCCGGTTGGCCAGGGTCTGGAAGTTGAAGGTGTCGATCTCGAAGACGTCCGCGTCCGGCCGGAAGTGAATCCGCGTGCCGTGCTTGCTGGATTCGCCCACCACCCCCAGGGGGCCCTCGGGGACGCCGCGGACGTACCGCTGCTTCCAGATGTGGCCGTCGCGGTAGATGGTCATCTCCAGGAACTCGGACAGGGCGTTGACCACGCTGACGCCCACGCCGTGCAGACCACCGGAGACCTTGTAGGCCTTGTTGTCGAACTTGCCGCCGGCGTGCAGGCGGGTCATCACCACTTCCGCGGCGGAGACCCCCTCCGTGGGGTGCATCTCGGTGGGGATGCCGCGGCCGTTGTCCTCGATGACGGCCGAGCCATCCTCGAGCAGCACCACCTTGATGTGGTCGCACTGGCCCTGCAACGCCTCGTCGATGGCGTTGTCCACCACCTCGTAGACCAGGTGGTGGAAGCCGCGCACGGCGGTGTCGCCGATGTACATGCCGGGCCGCTTCTGTACGGCCTCGAGGCCCTCGAGGACCTTGATACTTCCAGCGTCGTAACTCGTGGGATCCGAGGATAGTCCTGTGTCTTCACTCAACAGTCGATCTCCTACAAAAGCGGGGAGCGCGATCTCGGGGATGTCGGCCTTCTGGTAAAAAAGCGCCTCACCATAGCACATCTGACGAAAATCGCCAATTTAAGAAGAACGCGCGCACATGCGCGCACAAAGGTTTGACGCGATCAGGGGGTGGGCTCGACTTGGCCCTCGTGCACCGTCAAGGCGGTGAAGCTCCCGTCCTCCAGCGGCACGTGATGCAACGACGTGGTGGCCACGAATACCTGCCCGCCCTCGTCGCGCAGCAGCTCGAGGAGCCGCTGATTGCGGGATGGATCCAGCTCCGAGCCCAGATCGTCGAGCACGAACAGCGGTGGAGCGCCGGCAGCTCCAGAGACGGCGGACAGCAGGGCAAGCTTCAGGGCAAGCGCCGCTGAGCGCACCTGGCCCTGGCTGCCGTAGGTCCTCAGGTCCCGGCCGTCCAGCTGCAAGGTGAGGTCTTCCCGGTGAGGCCCCACCAGCGACTGGCGCCGCTGCCACTCCTGGGCCTCCTTGCTGGCCAGCAACTCTGCGAGAGCCTCACGGTCCCCAGGTTGGCATCCGGCCCGGTAGGCGATGTCGAGGGTCTGGGAGCTCCCGGTTAGCTCTCTGTGGACGTCTGCGAGGTGTCCTCGAAGCTCCTCGATGAACTCCGCGCGCCGCTGGCTCACCTGCGAGCCAACCTCCGTCAGCCGCTCGTTCCAGATGCGCAGCTGGACCCCACCCAGCTCCTCGGTTGTCTTGCGCAGCAGGGCATTCTTCTGGCTCACCACCCGCCCCAGCTCCCGCACCAAATCCAGGTGCTGGGGCCGCAACAGGAACGCTCCCCGGTCCAGGAACGCCCGCCGCCCACCCGGGGATCCCCTCACCGTGGCCGGATCCTCGGGGGTGAAGGCCACCGCCCGGATCCCGTCGAAGTACGCCGTCAACGAACGCTGTTCCGCGCCGTCGACCCGCACGGCGCGTCCCTGCCGGTCGAGCACCACCTCGCAGCGCCGGGTCCACGAACCGCTGAGCACGCGGGCCTCTATCTTGGATCGCTCGCAGTCGAAGCGGATCAGCTCGTTGCGGCGGGCTCGCCGGAAGGATTTGAGGTTGGCCAGGTAGTAGATGGCCTCGAGCAGGTTGGTCTTACCCTGGCCGTTGTCGCCGTGGAACACGACGAGGTCGTCATCGAGCTCGAGGTCGAGCTGTTCGATGTTGCGGTAGTCCCGCAACGCCAGCTGTTCGATGCGCACGGCGCAGGTGTCTGTCAGTCCAGCCGCATCGGCATGATCACGAACATGGCCACGTCGTCGGACACGGGGGTGACCAGGCATGGGCTGAGGGCGTCACCGAACTCCAGCTTGACCCGCTCGTCACCCAGCACGTTGAGCACGTCCTGGAAGTACCGCGCGTTGAACCCCACCTCCAGCACTTCCCCCTCTACAACGGCGTCCAGTTCCTCGCTGGCGGAGCCGAACTCCGTGTTGTTCGACTGCAAGCCGAGCACCCCGTCCCCGATGGAGAAGCGCACGTTGTGCGACCGCTCGGCGGCCAGGATGCTGACCCGCTTGAGGCCGGCGGCGAACTCGTTGCGGTCCACCACCACCGAGCGGGACGACTGGCTGGGGATCACCTGCCGGTAGTCGGGGAAGGTGCCTTCCAGCAGGCGCATCGAGATGCTCATCCCTGGGCGGCGGAAGACGGCCTGATTCTGGACGAAGGAGACCTCGAAGGTGGCGTCGGCGTCATCGCTGAGTTTGCGGAGCTCGGCCAGGCCCTTGCGGGGCAACAACAGCCCGCCTTCGGTATCGAGGGTCCCCTCGTAGGTGCCCTCGCTCAGGCCCAGGCGGTGACCATCGGTGGCCACCAGCACCATACGCCCGTCCCCCGGCGACTCGACGGAGGCCCCGTTGAGGCCGCTGCGGGTGTCATCGGTGCTGATGCAAAACGCCGTCCGTTCGATGAGCTTGCGCAGCTCGCCGGTGGCGATCGTCATGTTGGCTTCCCCGGCGATCTTGGGGACCGGCGGGAAGTTGTCCGCGGGCATGCCCTTGATGCGGAAGAACGCCTTGCCGCTACGAATCTCCACCTCCATCGGCGCGTCCTCGGCGGACTTCAGGTGGACTTCGGGCGTCGGCAGGCTCCGGGCGATATCGAACAGATGCTTGGCCTCGACCGTGATCTCGCCCGCACTCTCGACCTGCGCTTCGTAGCTTCCCACGAAGGAGATCTCGGTGTCGGTGGCGGTCACCACCAGGCCCTTGTCCTCGTTCGCGGAGATGAGCACGTTGGCGATGATCGGGTTGGTCGAACGTCGCTCGACGATGCCCTGCACACGTGAGAGCGCTCGGATCAACTCGTCGCGCGCAATGTGGAATTCCATCTCTGCCACTCCCTCGACGATTGTGATTATTCCAGATCTGATCTGAAATTTCGTCGTCTTATTCGGAGGGTCGAAAAACTGTTGATAAGCTATTCAACCCTTTGAAACCCTTAGCAAAACCCCTGTTGAAGCGGTTATGGATTATCGGTGATCTAGCCTGGAAAAACACCCCACTTATCCACCGAATATCGCTGTGTACCACCGGGAACGTAATTCTCTCAACAGGCTTTCCACAGGCGTTCCTCAGTTTTCCAGCAGCTTCCTGTGGACTAGGGGCACCCTAGACCTGCAGGTTGCGCTCGATGCTGGCCAGCTTACTCCGCAGATCTGCGTCGCGCTCCAGCTGTTTTTTGATGGTATCGCATGCGTGCATCACCGTGGTGTGATGCCGCTTGCCGAAAGCCGCCCCGATCTCGGGGAACGAATGCTTGGTGTGTGTCCGGCACATGTACATGGCGATCTGACGCGGCCGGGCGATGAACTTGCTGCGCCGCGGTGATTTGAGGTCCTTGATCTGGATGTTGAAGAACTTGGACACTACGTCTTGGATGCGCTCGATGGTCAGGCGCGTCTCCCTGGACTCGGTGTAGTCCCGCAGGGCCGATTTGGCAAACTCCAGGGTGATGGAACGCCCGTAGAACGAGGAAAACGCCCGCAGGCGTTTGATGACGCCCTCGAGTTCACGCACGTTGGCCTGAACGCTCGAAGCGATGAAGAACGCCACGTCATCGGGGAGGCTGACCCCCTCGGTCTCGGCCTTCTTGTGCAAGATGGCGATGCGGGTCTCCAGCTCCGGGGCCTGGATGTCCGCCATCAATCCCCATTCGAAGCGGGTGCGCAGCCGCTCCTCCATGTCCTCCATCTCCCGCGGGTAGCGGTCCGACGTCACGACGATCTGCCGGCCGGCTCCGTGCAAGGCGTTGAAGGTATGGAAGAACTCTTCCTGCGTCTGCTTCTTGGAGTTGAGGAAGTGGATATCGTCCACCAGCAGCACATCGCACCGCTGGCGGTAGCGGTTGTGGAAGCGCTCCATCTTCTGGTGACGCAGGGAGTTGACCATGTCGTTGAGGAACTGCTCCGCCGACAGGAACACCACGCGGGCCTTCGGGTTGGACGCCACGATGGCGTTGCCGATGGCGTTGATCAGGTGGGTCTTGCCGACCCCGACGCCCCCGAAGATGAACAGGGGGTTGAAGTCCTGCCCCGGTTTGCTGGCCACGTTTTCGGCGGCGGCGTGCGCGAATTTGTTGCTCTCGCCCACCACGAAGGAGCTGAAGGTCTGCTTGGGGTTGAGGCGGTAGTAGGGCAGTTCGCCCTCCTCTGCCGGTTCCCCGAGCTGACGTTGGCCGTTGGAGGCGACGATGAAGGAGATGTTGGGGTGGCTCCCGGTCAGCTTCTGGAGCTTGCCGGAGACGAGACCCTTGAAGTTCTCCTTGAAGTAGTCGCCAAAATATTTGTTAGGGACCTCTACCTGGAAATCGTCCCCCTCGGCAGCGATGAAGCGCAGGGGGGGAAACCAGCACTCCCAGACAGCTTGGTCGATCTCTTCGCGTAGGTCTTCGACAGCCTGATCCCAGGCTGATTTCATGGTATTTGCGAGCACACCGAGGCCATCAACACGCCCTAGACAGGGTGTGAGTAAGTTGTTGATAAGTTCTTCGTCAGTCGGGCAGCGGCTAGATGCTAACCCTTTGGGCCAAGCCGTCGCAAGCGCGAATATTTGCCGATTTCGGCGTTGACAGAGGCTGTGCATCGAGCCTATTATCCGCCGCTCTTTTTCCCGGAGATACGAGGTTGATTTCAGCCTTCTGAGCCGGGTTGCTGTCCAGGGCGGCAAAGTCGTCCTGGTTGGAGATGAAACCGATGAAGCGCACCTTCCAGCCGAGCAACATCTCGCGGAAGCGGACCCATGGATTCAGGCTCCGGATGCGCACGAAGAACGGCCGTGCGGTCATCCGTCGTCGTCGCCAGAAGGGCCGCAAGCGTCTGGCGGTCACGATCAGTACCAAGCTCCGCTAGCGCAGACAGGAGCGGTATTGGCGAGTCCCACGGGATTCGAACGCTCTCCCGGCGATCAGGGATTCCCGAAAGGGGCCCGGATTCGCAACAGGGCCGAGTATCGCCTGCTGACGCGCCGCGGACGCCGCTACCATACCCCCCACTTCGTCGTGCTCCATCGTCCGGGCAGCGGTTCCCGCAGCCGCACCGGCATCACGGCCAGCCGCAAGGTGGGCAACGCCGTGGTGCGCAATCGGCTCAAGCGTTGGATACGCGAGTTCGCTCGCACCCACCGCACTCCCGGTCCACAGGTGTGGGACGTGGTGTGGATAATCCGCGCGCGTTCGAAGGAATGTACGTACGCGCACGTGTGTCGGGAGATGGCAGATTTCTACCGCTATCTCGGGTCGCGGAGGGCCCAGCGATGAGGCGTTTGATGGTGATGACGCTGCGCTTTTACAAGCGGTACTTGTCGCCGTTGCTGCCCCCGGCCTGCCGGTTCACGCCCACCTGTTCCGAATACGCCATGGAGGCGGTGACCCGGTTCGGTCCCGCCCGCGGCGGCTGGATGGCCATGTTGAGGCTGTTACGCTGCCACCCCTTTCACCCCGGCGGGCACGATCCGGTGCCCACGGAGCTGTCCTGCGGGCAGCACAATGACTAGAGGCAACCATGCAACCCGGTGAACCGCTCTACCAGCGCCCCAGCCCGGGGGGCGGCGAAGGCAAGAGGATATTCCTGGCCGTCGCCGTGAGCCTTGGTGCCATGTACATCCTGATGAACTACGTGCTGCCCAAGCCGGCTCAGCCCCCCGCCGAGCCGGCTGAGCCCACGGTCACTTCGCCGGACGGGATGACCCAGGGTCCCGCACCGCTGATCCCGGGCGAGCCGGGGGACGATGACTCCGCCGCAGACGGTTCGTCGATGACGGCAGCCGGTGTCCCCGCTGCACCGGTGGAGCGCCCGGAGCCGGAATTCCAGACGATCCGGCTCGAGCGCGAGGAGTACTCCGCCACGTTTTCCAACCAGGGCGGGGGCCCCTCCAGCTGGCTGCTCAACGACTACACCGAGGAACTGGAACTGCCGTGGCTGCCCACCTGGCTGTGGGACGGCGTCAAGAGCGGCTTCGATTTTGAACCCTTCTCGCTCAAGTGCCCCGAATCCGAGCGGGTGGATCTGGTGCGTGGTGACCACGCCTACCACGTGGTTCCGACCTTCGACGTGGGCACCCTGCTGGTGGGAGCGCCGCGCTCCGAGGTGCTGATCAGCGACGACACGCAGATCGTCTACCGCAGCTATCAGGGCGACCTGGAGATCACCACCACCTATGGCATCCCCACCGAGGGCTCCCTGATGGAGTACCGGGTGGACGTGCGCAACACTGGGTCCGCCCGGCCGCTGCAGCCGAGGTTCTCGGTGGTGGCTCCGGTGAAGCCGGCCAAGAGCCGGTACGCCAGCAACACGACGCCGTTTCGGAACCGGGACGGCAAGAACAAGCTCTACCAGGTCAAGTCGCTGGACAAGAAGGGCCTGATCCAGGACCTGGAGCCGGGAATACGCTTCGCCGGCATCACCGACCGGTACTTCATGACCGTGCTGGTGCCCGACGAGATCCCCGCGGGCTTCGAGGCCTCGCCCATCGGCTGGATGGATGACCAGGGCATGGCCTTGCTCAACCAGGCGCCGATGCTGGCGGACGGCGAGATGGCCGACAAGGTCTACCGCGCCACCCTGATGATGGCCGACCGGACCCTCCAGACCGGCGAGACGGCCACCTTCACTTTCGACCTCTACATCGGCCCCAAGATCCTCAGCGAGCTCAAGACGCTCGACAACGGCCTGGAGTCCACCGTCCAGTACGGCGTCTTCTCCATCCTGGCCCGGCCCATGTTGGCGGCGCTGAAGTTCATGCACCAGCTCACCGGCAGCTGGGGCATCGCCATCATCTTGCTGACCTTCATCGTCAAGGTGCTGGTCTTCCCGCTGGACCAGGCTTCGTACAAGTCGATGCACAAGATGCGGGCCGTGGCTCCGGCCATGCAGGAGATCCGCGACAAGTTCAAGAGCGACCCCCAGCGCCAGCAGCAAGAGATGATGGCGATGTACAAGGAGAAGGGGGTCAACCCGTTCTCAGGCTGTCTGCCGATGCTGATCCAGATGCCCATCTGGTTCGCGTTGTACCGTGTGTTGTGGAACAGCATCGAGCTCTACCAGGTCCCGTTCCTGTACTTCTGTGACCTGACCGTTCGCGATCCGATCTGCATCTTCCCGCTGGTCCTGTCGGTGATCATGTACGTGCAGCAGAAGATGGCGCCGCCGCCGACGGATCCCAACCAGAAGATGATCATGCAGATGATGCCGCTGATGTTTGCCGTGATCATGTTCGCGCTGCCCTCGGGGCTTGTGCTATACATCACGGTCAGTTCACTTTTGAGGCTCCTGCAGCAGTGGTTCGTGAATCGTACTGGTGACCGCAAGGCAGAACAAGCAGCAGCAAAGTAGAGTACAAAAAAACTTAATACTTTCAACTGGTTAGCAACCTGTAACGCTGTATACAAGAATTAGCTACAGGCCCTGCTGGCAGGGAGTTCTGCATGGGCGAAGAACGAATCGACGTGGAAGGCCAGGACCTGGCAGACGCCATCCATCAAGCCATGGATCAGCTAGGCGCGGGATCCAAGCGGGAGATCCAGTACGAGTACGACCGCGCTCACTTCCGGACCGGAGCTGATACGGTCAAGATCTTTGCGTGGAAGAAGGAGGCCCAGCAGGTGAACTCCATCGGGTTCGCCGTCGACTTCGTGTCGGGCTTCCTGGATCGATTTGGCGTCGAGGACAGCCGCATCAACGTCGTCGAGGAGGACGAGAAGGCCATCCTGTCCGTGTCGGCGTCCGAATACGGCAACATCCTCATCGGCCGCGATGGGAAAAACCTCGAAGCGCTGCAGCACCTGACGGCCAAGGCGCTGGTCCACAACGGCCACGAGCACCGCATCGTCGTGGACGTGGAGGACTATCGTTCCCGCCGTGACGAGAACCTTCGTGAGGACGCCCAGGCGGCCTGCCAGAAGGTGCTCTCCAGTGGGGAGCCGATTGAGTTCCGGGAACTCAACTCCTACGAGCGCCGCATCGCTCACATGGAAGTCGCCAAGATCGAGGGCGTCAAATCCCAGAGCATTGGCGTCGGAAAAGTCAAAGATCTCAAGATCTTACGTGACAATTAGGTCCGGCTAATTCATGACTCGCTGTGCCCCGCTGGAGGCAGGCCAGGACTGGATCGTGGCCATCTCCACGGCCACCGGACCGGCGGCCATCGGCGTGGTGCGGCTCTCTGGCGAGGGGGCCGTGGCAGCCCTTGGGCGTCTGATTCAAAGTGAACTACCCCCACCGAGGCGGCCGGTACCCTGTTTTCCCAGGGATCCAGACTCGGGGGCCGTGCTGGACCAGTCGGTGGTCTGGTGGTCCCCGGCCCCGGCCACCTATACCGGCGAAGAGATGGTGGAGATCCATGCCCATGGCAACCCGGTGCTGCTGGATGCCATCGTGGATGCCTGCTGCAAGCTGGGGGCGCGGGTGGCCGAACCCGGTGAATTCACCAGGAGAGCGCTGCTCAACGGAAAGCTTGACATGGCGGGGGCCGAGGCGGTGCTGGCGAGTGTCGAGGCGACGTCGGTGGCCGGGGCCGGGATGGCCACTCGGGTACTGTCTGGCGAGCTTTCCGGGAAGGTGGACGGGATACGGAGCGCCCTGCTGTCGGTGGTCGCAGAGGTCGAGGCAGCCGTGGATTTCGAGGAGGACATGGCGCCGCCGGACGAGGCATCGCTGGTCCAGCGGTTGGAGGATCTGACACGTCAGCTGGACGGCATGTCGGGCCGGGTGGGCGAGGTGGGACGGCTGATGCACGGTGCTCAGGTGGCCATTCTGGGCCCTCCCAACGTGGGCAAATCAACCCTCTTCAACCGGATCCTCGGGGAGGATCGGGCCATCGTTCACGAGAAGGCGGGCACCACTCGGGACGTGGTCAGCGGGGATCGAGAACTGGGGGGGGTGCGAGTACGGTTCCACGATACGGCTGGATTGAGGGAAGCAGGGGAGCCCATCGAGGACGAGGGAATCCGTCGCGCCGAGGCGTTGCGTGAGCGAGTAGACCTGGTGATCTACGTGCTGGATGCGACCCGAAATGGGCTTGGGGCCCCCAGGGATGGGGATCTGGTTGTCATCAACAAGGTGGACCTTGGCACCGCGGTGCAGGAAGGAATGGGGATATCGGCGACGACCGGAGAGGGCGTCGGAACCCTCGTAGAGGCGTTGCGAGCACGGGTTGCCGGGGCCGAAGGCAATGAACTGCTGCTGTGGACCACGCGCCAGCGAGAGGCGAGTTCCCGGGCCGGTGAACGGCTGAACGATGCCAAGAAGCAGCTGGCCCTGGGAGAGTATGGTCCTGCAACGGCGGAGTTGTGGGAAGCGCTGCGGGCGCTGGAGGAGATCCTTGGCGTGGATCCCCAGCGGGCCGTTCTGGACGAACTCTTCTCCCGATTCTGCATCGGCAAGTAGGAGTGTTCCACGTGGAACAATCATCCCGACATTCCACGAAGAAAGGGCGCCGAGACGGCGGAATGTTCCACGTGGAACATCCCGTGGTGGTGGTGGGCGGGGGCCACGCGGGGATCGAGGCCGCAGTGGCATCGGCCCGGCTCGGTGTGCCAACGCTGCTGATCAGCGTGGAGCGGGAATGGATTGGACGAATGCCATGCAATCCCGCCGTAGGTGGGCTGGCCAAGGGCCACCTGGTGCGGGAGGTCGACGCGCTGGGGGGCGTGATGGGGAGGTTGGCCGACAAGGCTACCCTGCAGTTCAAGCAGCTCAATACGCGCAAGGGATCCGCGGTGCGGGGTTCGAGAGCGCAGGTAGACCGCTTCCTGTACACGCTCCACGCCCAGAGGTTGATCCATGGCCAGCCGTCCCTCGATCTGCTGGTGGACAGCGTCACCGGGCTGACCTGTGAGGGAGGTGCGGTCACCGGAGTACAGACCGCGGCTCACGGACGTATTCGAGCCCGGGCGGTTATCGTGTCGGCCGGCACCTTCATGGGGGGGCGGGTCGTCTTGGGGGAAACCTGCTATCCGGCGGGACGGACCGGAGAGCGGGCGCAACAGGGTCTCTCGTGGGATCTGGCCGGGATGGGGCTCGAACTCATCCGGATGAAGACCGGCACGACCCCACGGCTGCTGGAGAGTTCCATACACTGGGACCGGCTGGATGCACAGACCGAGGACAGCCCTGAAATGTGCTTTTCATATTATGAGGAGCCCCCGCAAAACAGGCGAATACAATGCAAGATCACCTACACCAATGAACGTACGCACCAGGTCATCCGGGATAATCTGGAGCGGGCGCCACTGTTCGACGGCACCATCGAGGGTGTAGGCCCTCGCTATTGTCCCTCCATCGAGGACAAGGTGGTGCGGTTCCCCCAGCGGGATAGCCACCAGATATTCCTGGAACCCGAGGGGCTGGAGAGCGTGGAGATCTACCCCAACGGCATCTCCACGAGCTTACCCGTGTCCGTGCAAGCCCAGTTCGTGAGGACCATCGAGGGGCTGGAGGAGGCGGTCATAGTGCGGCCGGGGTATGCCATCGAGTACGACCTGGTGGACCCGAGGCAGCTCAGGCGGAGCCTGGAAACAAGAGCCGTGGCGGGGTTGTACATGGCCGGGCAGGTCAACGGCACGACCGGGTACGAGGAGGCCGCAGCCCAGGGTTTGATGGCGGGTATCAACGCGGCGCGGCAGATCAGGGATCTTGCGCCGCTGACCCTGGAGCGTTCCCAGGCATACATCGGTGTGCTCATCGACGACCTGGTGACGCGGGGTACGGACGAACCGTACCGCATGTTCACCTCGCGCTCCGAGTACCGCATGCTGCTGCGGGAGGGCAACGCGGACCACCGTCTAAGTGATATCGGGCGGGAGATAGGCCTGCTGGGGGAGGATGACCATCGGCGGTTCGTGGGCAAGATGGCCCAGGTGGACCAGGCCTTGCAGATGCTGCGAGAGGGAGCGCTGATCCCGGGGCCGGACGTGGAGGCGACCTGCCGTGAACTGGGGCTCGAGCCCCCGAGCAAGCGGGTCACCCTGGAGCGTTATCTGGCCCGCCCGGGGGTGGAACTGGAACAGTTGAGTTCGTGGCTACCACCCCACCAGGAATGGCCCGCCGCGGTTTGCGAGGAGGTCGTGGCCCGGGTCAAGTACGCGGGGTACATCGAACGACAGCAGCGCCAGGTGGAACGCATGGCCCGGGCCGAGCGGGTCCGTATCCCGCCGGATGAGGAGATCGCCGGAATCGAGGGCATCAGCTTCGAGGTGCGCGAGAAGTTACGGCGGGTGCGGCCCGAGACCGTGGGCCAGGCCGCCCGCATTCCAGGCGTCACACCGGCCGCGATTACCGCTATCCTGGCCTATCTACGCGCCCGCGGCCGCGACGGAGAGGGGGAGCATTGAGCGAGCTTCGCTGGAAGGACCAGGTGACCGACGCCCTGAGCAGCGAGGGGCTGGACACGACTCCGGCCGGGCAGTACGCCCTCTACCTGGAACTGGTGGAGCGGTGGAATCGCCGGCACAACCTGACGGGATTCCGGGGGATCCAGGCCCTCATCGACGGTGGCCTGATGGCATCCCTGGCAGCCTTGCCGCTGCTCCCTGATGTGCCTGTAGGTCTGGACGTAGGGTCCGGTGCGGGCTTCCCAGCCCTACCGCTGGCCATCGCCCAGCCCCAGCGCCGCTGGTTGCTGCTCGAACCCCGGCGCAAGAGGTCCTCGTTCCTGATGGAAGCCGTGCACCAGCTGGGCCTGAGCCAGGTCATGGTCCAGCAGGCGCGCGTGGAAGAGCTGGACCCCCAGCGCCGATATCCGTTGATCACATCACGAGCGATCACACGCATCGAGAAGGACGTGGCCCGGCTCTTGACGCCCGATGGGGCCTGGATCCTTGCGCTTCCATGCGCTGCAACGGCCCCTTGTGGGTACGCCCTGGACGAGGCCACTCCGCCCCCATCCGACCCCACCGGAGCCCGCTGGGTACGCCTGGTAAAATCGGCCAAAAGTTGACGTATACAGGCCAGATCCTGCTTGAACGAATGCGCGTCAGACCGTATCGTGTCCTCCTCCAAGGAGGGTTGGCGATTGGGTACCAAGAGGAGCAAAGCCAAGCTTAGTGGACTGATTCCAGAGGCCGAGGCGCCGGCAGCAGGGCCAGGCGTACAGCAACTTCCCATCGAAGAGATCCGCCCCAACCGGCTACAGCCGCGCAAGACCTTCGACCCCGTCAAGCTCCAGGAGTTGGTCTCTTCCATCCGCTCCAACGGGATCATCCAGCCCGTGCTGGCGCGCGAGGTGGAAGGCGGCTTCGAGCTCATCGCCGGGGAGCGGCGCTATCGGGCGGCCTGCATGGCGGGGCTCAAGAGCGTTCCGGCCATCCTCCGTACCATCGAAAAGGAATCGGAAGCCCTCGAGCTGACGCTCATCGAGAACATCCAGCGGGAGGACCTCAACCCCATCGAGGAGGCCGAAGCGCTGAGCTTGCTGATGGCCGAGCACGGCTATACCCAGGAACTGCTCAGCCGGAAGCTGGGCCGCGCACGGGCGTCGGTGGCCAACACGTTGCGGCTGCTCAAGCTCCCCGAGGAGGTGCAGGATGCCCTGTCGGACGGCGTCATCTCCGTGGGGCACGGCAAGGCCTTGCTGGGGGCCGGCACGGCGGACGAGATCCGCGAGCTGCTGGTGACGGTGTTGGAACGGCAACTCAACGTTCGCCAGACCGAGGAGCTGGTCAAGCGATTCGTCGCCGGGCCACCGCCTCCGCCCCCCGAACCGGCCGGGTCCCGTTTCGAGGCCCTCAACGACCGCCTCGGCAGTAACCTGGGTACGCGGGTCACGATCGTCGAGCGCAAGAGCGGCGGCGGGCGCATCCAGGTGGATTTCAAGGACGACGATGACCTGAATCGCATCATTGAGACAATGGAGAAGATGTTCTAAAAGCCTAGTAAAAACAGTAGGTTACGGGATAACAACAACCTTGTAACAACAGCGCGGTTGTTCCAGCTGATGGTGCCGCGGGAGCTTCGATAAACGATGAAGTTCGTCAAGAAAGAGATGGAGCCGGAGCCCAAGCCGGGCGACGGTAGCAAGGAGACAGGCATGGTGGGCAACGGCGGATCCAAGAACGCATTTCTGGGCAAGGGCTGCTCCTTCGACGGCAAGCTGACCTTCGAGGGGCTGGTGCAGGTGGACGGCCGCTTCAGCGGTGAAATCTACAGCAACGACGTGCTAGAGATCGGCCCCGACGCCGAGGTCAAAGCCGAACTCGAGGTGGGCACCGTGATCATCGGCGGCCGCGTCATCGGCAACATCCGGGCCAGCAAGCGTGTCGACATGAAGGGCAACGCCGACGTCAAGGGCAACATCGAAGCCCCGGTGGTAACCATGCAAGAGGGGGCCGTCATCGACGGCAACTTGCGCATGACCGGCAAGCCGGCCGCCAAGGAGAAGAAGGCCCCGGTGAAGATGTCCGAGCCCATGACCCTGCCCTCCAAGAAGGACCCCACGGTACTGCCCTGAAACCCTTACCTGGCGGGATCACCCGCCCGCCCGCCTGATAGGACTTGACAGGAGGAATCCCTCCGTTTACCTTTCGCTCCCCCTCAAAAGGGGGCGCGGAGGTGTGTTATGGCTGAGAAAATCAAGCTGGTGTCGACGGCTGGCACGGGCTACTTCTACACCACGACCAAGAACAAGAAGAACACCCAGGGCAAGCTGAAGCTCAAGAAATACGACCCGAAGGTGCGCAAGCACGTGACTTTCAAGGAGTCCAAGCTCCGCTAGGGGCTGGTCGGAGGACGAATCATGGCCAAGTGCAAGATCACCGGGAAGAAGCCGCTGGTTGGGAACACCGTCTCCCACGCGCACAACAAGAACAAGATGCGCCAGCAGCCCAACGTGCAAAGCAAGCGATTCTGGGACGAAGAGAAGGAATGCTGGGTCCGCATGCGGGTCAGCACACGCGCCATCCGCACGATCCAGAAGAAGGGCCTCACCGCCGCCCTCAAGGACGCCGCGAAGTAGCCCTCCTTCCGCTCATTTCTCCCTGAATCCCAGCGTTCGACCCCCATCGACGGCCAAGATCTGCCCGGTCACCGGGGCAGGCATCTGCGCCAGTGCGGCCACGACGTCGGCCACCTCCTGTGGTGTGGCCGCCCGGCCCGCGGGGATGCGCGCCTGCAACCGTTCGAAGGCCTCCTTGTCGCAGGCCTTGGCCCCGGCCACCAATCCAGGCGCCACGCCGTTGACCCGCACATCCGGCGCCAGCTCCAGCGCCAAACAGCGCACCATGTGGGCCAGGGCGGCCTTGGACGATGCGTAAGCGGCGTGTTGACGCCAGGCTTGCTCCGCAGCGATGT
The DNA here is from genome assembly GCA_964504165.1 of uncultured Rickettsiales bacterium. Lineage (GTDB taxonomy): Bacteria > Myxococcota_A > UBA796 > UBA9615 > CAYRNR01 > CAZDDH01. The sequence goes on from CAZDDH010000056.1 coordinate 34,410, forward strand.
CCACCAGCTCGATCACCTGACCCCCGGCGGCTCGCAGGGCCGTCTCGGCCGCCCGCAGCACCAGCAGGGGAGCCCTCAGGTTCAGCGCCATCAGCTCGTCCACGGCGGCGGCCTCTGTGCCGGCCAGCGGGGCCCGGTGGTAGATGCCCGCGGCGTGGACGAGCAGGTCCAACTGGTCCAGGCCGGCGACGAGGGCCTCCGGGGCGTCCGGGTCCCGAAGATCGGCGGCGACAGCGTGGGCGGAAACTCCCAGCGAGCGCAGCTCGTCCAGCAGCGTTTCCGCTGCAGCGGCGGATCGGTAGTAGTGGACCCGCAGGTCGTATCCCCGCCCGCCCAGCGCCCGCGCGATGGCGCTGCCCAGCAGTCCCGTAGCTCCGACGACCAAAGCGTGCATCGCAGTTTCCTTTCGGGTGGGTAGCGAAAACCAGGTGAAGGTACTATAGCGCCAATGCAGGACCGTGGATCAGTGGAGGCGATGTGAACGAACCGACCACCAACAAGCTGAGGCGCATGGGATCCGTCCACTACCTGGAGGACATCCCCATGAGTGTGCGCGAGCGCGTGCTGCTGCGTAGCCTCAAGATCCCCCGCATCGAGACCATCGACGAGATCGAAGAAGTGGTGCTGCGCGAGGATATCCGAGGCGCCGTCGGGCTGGGCCATGAGCTGGCCCAGGCGCGGGCCTGCGTACGCTGGATCAACCTGCCCGGCTCGGGGGCGCCCTCCCCGCTCACCGGCATGTTGTTCGACGGCCCAGGAGTCCAGCGCTGGCTGGCGGGCTGCACCCGCGCCACGCTGATGGTCGTGACCATCGGAGAAGAGATCGACGAGACCCTCGAGCAGCTCAAGACCGCCCAGATCACCGACGCCTTCTACCTGGACGCCGTCGCCTCCGAGCTCGTCGAGGCCGCCGTCAACGCGGTGGACGAGGACGTGGACCGGGCCATCCGCAAGGCCGGCTTCGAGCCGACCCGCCGCCGCTCCCCCGGCTACGGTGGCTGGACCGTGGGCGTGCAGCCGGAGATCCTGAGGTTCTGCGAGGCGGAGCGCATCGGCGTGAGCTGCACTCCGACCTACCTGATGCAGCCCACCAAGACGGTCACCGCCGTCATCGGCTGGCGTGAGACCATCGAGGAGGAGGACCCCCCATGAGCCAGTCCCCCGAGTTCCTGCGCAAGGTGATGATCCTGGACGGATCGATGGGTGCGTTCTTGCAGTCCCGCGGCCTGCCGCCGGGCAAGGCCCCGGATCTGTGGAACCTGGAGCGCCCCGATGTGGTCGAGGATGCCCACGGGCTGTACGTATCCGCCGGCGCCAACATCATCCTGACCAACACCTTCGGTGCCACCGGCCCCCGGCTGGAGACCGGCGACACGTCCGTCGCCGTCGCCGACGTCAACCGCGCCGCCGTACAGCGGGCCCGCAACGCCGCAGCCACCGCCACCGGTACGCCACCGCTGGTGGCCGGCGACGTCGGCCCCCTGGGCCTCACCGTTCAGCCGTCTGGCGAGCTGCCCTTCGCCGACGCGGTGCGTTACTTCAGCGAGCAGATCCGGGTCTTCGTCGAGGAGGGGGTGGACCTGCTGGTGCTGGAGACCTTCATCGACATCGTCGAGCTGCGGGCCGCCATCATCGCCGCCAATGATTGCCGCGGGGAGATCCCGCTGGTGGCCTGCATGTCCTTCGGTGTGGACGCGGTCACCGATACCGGCGTCACTCCCGAGGCGCTGGCCGTGGTCGCCGAGGGGCTGCGCGTGGACGCCGTGGGCGTCAACTGCTCCACCGGCCCCGAGCCGATGCTGGCCGTCGTACAGCGGCTGTGCGCTGCCACAGCGCTGCCCGTGGCCGTCCAGCCCAACGCCGGGCTGCCGCTGCGTCGCGATGGCGAGCTGGTGTTCCCCATGACCCCCGAGGAGATGTCGCCGTGGTATGAGCGCTTCGTCGCGGCGGGGGCCAATTTGGTAGGGGGCTGCTGCGGCACCACCCCCGACACCATCCGGCTGGCGGCTGGTGCCGTCGGCGGTCGTGACGTGGCCGAGCGTGGCGCCGGTGTGAGCTCCGACACGGTACGCATCGCGTCGAGGGCCAAGGTGGCCAGCTTCGGGCCGGGCCAGCCCTTCGTCGTCATCGGCGAGCGCATCAACCCCACCGGCAAGCCCAAGTTTGCCAAGGCGCTGCAGGGGGGCTCGATGGACCGCGTGCTGGGGGCCGCCCGGGCCCAAGCCAAGGCGGGTGCGACTGCCCTGGACGTCAACGTCGGCGTGCCCGGCATCGACGAGCCCGCCGTCATGGCCCAGACCGTCGCTGCCGTCCAGAACGCCGTGGATCTGCCCCTGGTATTGGATTCCAGCGATCCGGCAGCCCTGGAGAGCGGCCTGCAGGCCTATGCGGGCCGCGCCCTGGTCAACTCGGTGAGCCTGGAGGAGGGGTCACTCGAGCAGCTGGCCTTGATCCGCCGCTACGGCGCCGTGGCGCTGCTGCTGCCCACCGGCGATGGCATCCCCGAGGACGTGGCCGGGCGCATGGAGAACCTGCAGGGGCTGCTGGCCCAGGCCGAACAGGCGGGCCTACCCCGTGGCGCCGTCATCGGCGACACCCTGGCCCTCACCGCCTCGGCCATGCAGGCCGGCGCCATCGCCAGCCTGGGGGCAGCCTTCACCTACCGCTGCGACCCCCAGATCCCGTCCCTGTGTGGCCTGAGCAACATCAGCTTCGGCCTGCCGCGGCGCAAGCTGGTCAACCGTACCTACCTGGCCATGGCCCTGGCCAACGGCCTCGACGGCGCCATCTGTGACCCCCTGGACACGGAGCTGATGGACACCCTGGCCGCCGCCGCCATCTTCTGCGGCCGCGACCTGGGCTGCACAGGCTTCCTGGACCGCTTCGCCGGTGCCCCCCCGCTGCCGCCGACCAAGGCCCCCCGTGGCGCACCCCGCCCGCCGCTGCTTGAGCGCCTCGCAGAGGCCGTCGCAGGTGGCGATCGGACCACGGCCCCCAAGTTGGCCCGCAAGGCGCTGGAGGAGGGCCACGCGCCCCTGGCGCTACTGCTGGAGACCCTCACCCCGGCCATCCGCCTGCTCGGCGAGCAGTTCGCCCGCCGGGAGCGCTTCATCCCCCACCTGGTAGCCGGCGCCGAGGCCATGCAAAAGGCCGTCGAGGTCCTCCAGCCCCACCTGCTGGACGAGGGCCGCCCGGCCAAGGGCACGGTCGTCTTTGGCACCGTGGACGGCGACGTGCACGACATCGGCAAGAACATCTGCGTGCTGATGCTGCGCTCGTTCGGCTACCAGGTCGTGGACCTGGGGCGCTCGGTGAAGGTGGAGCGCTTCGTGGCCGCCGCCAAGGAGCACGACGCGGATCTGGTGGCCATGAGCGCGCTGATGACCACCACGATGGGCCAGATGCGGGTGGTCATCGAGGCCCTGCGCGAGGCAGGGCTTGGTGCCAAGACCATGGTGGGCGGCGCGGTGTTGACCGCCGGGGCCGCCAAGGAGATCGGCGCGGACGCCTACGGGCGGGACGCGGCGGCGGTGGTGGATGTGGCGGACGAGTTGATGGGGGGATAGACTCGGCTCGTTGCACGACTGGCCGGGGGGCATAGAGATGGACGTTGAGAATCGACTCGCAGCACTGAAGAAGGCTCTGACCCACAGCGATCCGATCACCGCGGTGCGCAAGCTGTGCCGTGACGACGGACCGGAAGCCCAGCAGGTGGTCGTGTACGCCTTCAGCGCCATCGTGGAGACCGGCTCGGCCGGCCTGTCCATCCTCTTCGACCGCTTCGACGACGACGCGGAGCTGAACAAGGTCGGAGCCGCCCTCGAGGCCATCGGCGCCACCCGCTCCCAGGCCGACTTCCAGACCCTGCACCAGGCCTACTGCCAGACCCTCGCCGAGGAAGGCCAGGACCAGTTCGACGCCGCCGCCGTCGCTGCCGAGCTCGGCGAGTCGCAGGGAATCGACCGCCGGGCCGCCGAGCACGCCGAAGAGATGGAGCGGCAGCTGGAGGCCTTCTGCCGGGAGCACCTCGAGAAGATCGCGGCGGGATGATTTGAACTACCCCCTCGTCGCCGCGGTCACCGCGATCACCTTCGTGCAGGTGGCGCTGTTCCTGATCGTGTTGCGGGCCGCCGTCCGGCGGTCCATCTCCCTGGGGTACCTGTGGCCCGCGCTGGCTCTGCTGAACATCGAGATGGCCAGCTTCGTGTTCCTGACGGGCGTCATTCAGGCGTTCAAAGCCGCCGGACAGGTGCCGATGGGATCCAAGGTGACCTTCATCCACCAGGGAGAGAGCGGCTTCACGGCGGCGGCGATGATCGTTCTCTTGGGATTCATGGCCATGGTGGCGATTGCCTTCGCGTATACCTCGCGGACCGGCGAAAGACGCCACACCGTCTCCAGGAAACAACGGCTCCTCACCTATGCTCCGGTCCTGTTCCTGTTTCTGGCCTTCCTGGCCGCCGCGGGCGTGTTCGCGTATTGGTTCGCTCAGTTTGCGCTCCTCCCCGATACGTTTGTGTGGCCGAAAGGTGCGATGGAGAGGGCGGAACGGATTATCCCCTAGTTCGTGGCCTGGATGTACATGTCCCTGGGGCTGGCGCTGGTCTCTGCCGGCGTCACCGGTCTGATCTTGGCGATCAGCGTCAGACGGAGCTTCAAACAGGGCAACTGACAGAGACCGAACGTTCCGGACCGTCTTCAGGCACACCAGCCCATGGACACGATTTCTACCCGCTTCCGGGTCTCCAAACAGATACCCAGGTAGCCCCGTCCAAACAAGGTCCGGGAGCCGACAGGGAGTCACTTATTTGAATTGGAATCCGTCGAGGGGTATGGATTGGAGCGTTGATCGGGCTCGGCATCTGGGTCATGGCTTGCACGAAAGAGGATGAAGTCTGCACCGACAAGGAGGACAACGACGACGACGGCAAGATCGATTGCGCGGACCAGGATTGCAGGGACGACCCGATCTGCAGTCAGTCCACCGGTGACGACGACGACGATGATGATGACGAAGGAAGCCCCGGAGACGACGACTAGGCCGAAGAAGCCGCCGCCGAGTTCATCCGCGAGAACATTTGCGTGGCCCTCAAGATATGCGATCTGATCCCGTCCGACATGCCGCTGGAAGCCTGTATTGCGGAGGAATACGCCAAGATGGACAGCTGCCCTGAGACCTACACGAGATACTTGAACTGCGTCATGGAGGTCATCCTGGCCAGCGGCTATCAGGACGGTGACGTGTTCATCATCGACGATTGTGAGGGGTTGGACTGCGGGTATCTGGGGTGTGGGGAGGAGTGGTGCCCGGATCTGGCGTCAGAGCCTGGCATTTGAGTCGGGAGCCACAAGTGGTAGGGAACGCTGGCTAGATAACCTTCTGGCGCACGAGTAATAGCATCCGGCGGAGCGTATCCTCTCTCGGAAGTCGGGCTTGCGATGTCTCATTCAGTTTTGTGTGTAAAAACTGCCCGAATTGTCTTTCGGGATTTTCCGGTGAGAGGCGCTGTAGGCGCTCGGGAAGATCCCCAGAGGAATTCGCACCTTCAAAGATCAATCCCTGAGCGTTCACAAACGAATCGAGATTGTCAGGAGGGAGAGTACTTTGCATGCAAACGAGTAGCAATAGCCAGAAGGGCGTATCTCTTGGTAGCATCTGGCCTGGCCTGATTTTGTCGAATTCAGGATGATAGCGATACGTCTGGAGTACGGCGGCAAAAGCGTATGAAATGCGAAGCATTGTGCGTGCGGCCCTCAACGCTGGCAGGCTCATCAGCTCACTGAGCCAGGCCCGTTGTGGAAAATCAACGCCCATCACTTCAAGTGCCGCGTCACTGAAGCTCAAGGGAGCGGTTTCCTTCTTCTGGAATGCTTGTTGGACTGCCATCAACTCGGCCTTGGGGCTGCTAGCTAACTCAAACTCTGAATGGAACAGCTTATCTAGGTATCGATATCCGAACGCCACATCGTTTTCACTACCCAGAAGCGCCTTGTATTTTCCAGTAATGGCATGGGCCGCCGCTTTGTGATCTAACGCGACAACAAAACTGCATCGAGGTACATCCAGATGTACCTTCATCCACTCAAACATCCTGACCATGTTTTCAGGGGAGCATCGGTCGAGATCATCGACAAGTATCACGAGTCTATCGTGTTCTTCTCCACAGATGCTGCGTACCAATTTCTCGAAAAGCCGTGCGATTTCAACCACTCTGGGAGTGCTTTCGGTGTTTCTTTCTGTGAGAGCCTGCTCAGCAGCACGAACGCCGACTTTCACGCCTTCAACTTCTGGCGCGACAGAGGCCAAAGGAGAAGCAATATCGTCGACCAACCGAAGAAGCCGAATGGTTATTTCTCTTACGCTTGAGGGCAACTTCACCCTATCCTGCTCGTCGAGCGTTGCTAGTTGTGGGTATGAACGTCTATATGAAAGCGCCGAGAAGAGACTAGCGCCGAGATCGCGTTCGAGCTCATATTTCCAGGAAGGAAAAGCAGCTACAATCGCTTTCCTGTGTTCGGTATTCGATACGAGTTCCTGCCCAACGAGTCTTAGTAAATGTGTTTTCCCGGCCCCCCAGCCACCGAACACACCAACAATGCGGCCCTTCTCATTCGCCGGCATAGTTTCCTCAGCTATCCTCTTGGCTAGGGCAGCGCGGTCGAGTTCGTCAGGGACATTGTAAATGCCGTCGCGGATAATCTGAGTCTCTTTTCTAAATTCATTCATTGTGGTTTTCCATTGCTGTCTGGAATATTAGAGCGAATTTATTCGCGACATCAGGCTTCAGCCTAAGTTGTTCCAGGATCTCCGCCGGTTGGGCCTCGGCTATTGATTCCATTGCTGCTTCCAACGAAGGGATGGCTTCATGCTCGCCGGTCATT
>CAZDDH010000057.1:0-40899 GCA_964504165.1 uncultured Rickettsiales bacterium
CCCGACCCCGCTCGTGACCGCTTTGATGATCTCGAGGCGGCTGGCCAGCGGGGGTGGGCTGGACGACGCCGACGACGACGACGTGGCGGACGACGACTCCGCGGACGACGACACCTTCGAGAGCTTGCTGCCCGGCATCTACGTGCTCGACGGCACCGGCGTGGATCTCCCCTACGACGACCTGGGCCCCTTCGGCGCCTTCGTCGGCGACGCGCAGGTCGTGGCCCTGGGGGAGAGCGCCCACGCCGCCGGCGGGATGCTGCAAACCAAGGTCGTGCTGTCCGCCCATAGTCTTCACGTCAACATGAACTCGGAGGCTATCGACATGGTCTACCCCGCGCCCGGGGCCGAGTACGACTTCTGGGAGTACACGGTGCGGATGGGCAACTGGATCGCCGCCGAGATCGGGGACGGCTACCTTCCCCTGTCCATCGTCGCCTACCAGCACAACTGGGACGATACGGTCGTCACGCCCCCCCCCGACGAGTTGGACGATATGCCCGAAGGACCCGAGATCGTCGAGCTGATGTTGCACGACCTGGGCGAGCCGATGCTGTTCGTCGATCTGGCCTTCCCCGGGACGGATGACCCCTTCTTGGTGCCCGCCGAGGAGTACCGGCTGATCTACCCGCAGCCGATGATGGGCGATATCGTCACGGGCGTGATCCAGACCGTCCCGGCGGATCTGTTCGCCGGCATGGTGTTCCTCGAGGAGGTCGAGGACTGGGAGCAGATTTGGTAGTGGCGGCAGTCGCCGAACCCGGCGTCGGGGGGAGGTAGAGCATGGGGGACGATCGGCCCCAGATCCTGGTCGTGGACGACGAGGAACAGAATCGCGAATTACTCGAGGCGATGCTGGTGCCGCGGGGGTACAGCGTCCTCACCTGCGAGGATGGGCCGGCTGCGCTCCAGCAGGTGGAGCTGGCGCCCCCGGATCTGATCCTGCTGGACGTGATGATGCCGGGCATGGACGGGTTCGAGGTGGCCCGGCGGCTCAAGGGGGACGCGGCCACCCGCGACATCCCGGTGGTGATGGTCACCGCCCTCAAGGACGTGGACTCTCGGGTGGCCGCCCTGGAAGCGGGCGCCGATGACTTCCTCAACAAGCCGGTGGACCGCTCCGAGCTGCGGGCGCGCGTCGCCTCGTCGATCAAGGTCAAGGCCTTCCACGACCAGCGGCGGCGTTATCGCCAGGAGCTCGAGGCCGAGGTCGCCCAGAAGACCGAGCAACTGAGGCTGGCCTTCGACGAACTCGAGAGCGCCTCTTTGGAGGTGATCACCCGGCTGTCGCTGGCGGCGGAGTACAAGGACGACGACACCGGCGCCCACATCCAGCGCATGAGCCGCTACTCGGAAGCGGTGGCCCGCCGGATGGGCCTGCCCGAGGACAAGGTCGCCGGCATCCGGCACGCGGCCCCCATGCACGACATCGGCAAGATCGGCATCCCGGACCGCATCCTGCTCAAGCCGGGCAAGCTCGACGCCGACGAGTGGGAGATCATGCGCCAGCACTCGGCCTACGGCGCTGAGATCCTCAACCGCTCCAAGCACTCGCTGATCCAGCTGGGCCGCGCCATCGCCCTGACCCACCACGAAAAGTGGGACGGCAGCGGCTACCCGGGCGGCCTCGTTGGTACCGATATCCCCATCGCCGGCCGCATCGTCGCCATCGGCGATGTCTTCGACGCGTTGACCTCGAGGCGGCCCTACAAGGAGCCATTCTCGCTGGAGAAGTCCTACGCCATCATCCGCGAGGGCCGCGGCACCCACTTCGATCCGGAGGTGGTGGACGCGTTCTTCGACGTCGAGGGCGAGCTGCTGGCCATCAAGGACCGCTTCCAGGACAGCGGCTTCAGCTCGCTGGTCCAGCTGGCCGGCGTGGTCAAGGACGGCGGTTGAGCGACCGGAGCCCAGGGATCCTGGCATTGGGCCGGCGCTTTTTGTGGCCGGTTTGGGCGGGGCTCGCCATCGCCGTCGCGCTGCTGCTCACCGTGTGCGTCGGCATGCTCCGTTTCCAGCAACGGGCGGCGCGCACCGAGGCACACGCCACGCTGCACGCCGCCCTGGACACCAGCCACTGGACCCTGCGGATGAGCGCGGACCGCCACCGCGCGGCGGCGGGGGGCTGGGCTCAGTCCGACGTCATCCGGGACGCTGCCGAGGAGCTGCTGGCCACCGAGCGCACGGCTGAAGCCCTGCTGGCCTCCCCCTCCCAGCAAACGCTGCGCGAATGGTACCCGGAAGCTCACCTCTGGAACGGCTTGCTCGGCTTCTTCTTGGTGGCTCCGGATAACACCAATCTTGCTTCGAGCCGAGATGTCAGCGTGGGCTCGACGAACCTGCTCGCCGGCCGCGGGGATTTCCTGGAGCGCCTGCGGGCGGGGAACACGGCCGTCAGCGTCCCTCTAGTGTCCGACGTGCCGGTGGCGGACGAGCGAGGGGTGCTGCAAGAGGGCCTTCCGACGGCCTTCGCGGGGGCGCCGGTCCGTGACCGCACCGGCGAGGTCATCGCATTGCTCCTGTTCCGCGTCGATCTCACCGCGGACTACATGGTGTCCCTGCAGAAGATCCGCATCGGCGACACGGGGGAGGCCTACGCCATCGATGGCCAGGGGCTGCTGGCGAGCCCCTCGCGATTCGAACACGAGATGGTGGGCATGGGGCTGCTCAATTCGGGTCAGACTGCCGTGCTGAACGTCGTGATCCGCGAACTGGGGGTACCCGGCATCGAGGAGGGACCGCTGACCCGGGCAGCGTCTGCCCTCGCCGCCGGGCACAACGGCGCCGATCTGGAGGGCTACCCGGGCTACCGCGGCGAGCCGGTTGTGGGCGCGTGGCGCTGGGACGACGAACTGTCCCTGGGGATCATCGTGGAGCAAGAGTGGGACGAGGTCTATCGAGGCATCGGCATAGCCCAGCTGGGGACGAAGGCCTACACGGGTTTCATGATCGCGTTGTTGGTTGCGTTGGTCTTGGTTTTTTGCTGGTCACATAGGCAAAACAGGATCGGCACGGATCGTCTCAGGCAGATCATCGACATGGTCCCCAGCTGGATCTCGTTGGTCGGCGCCGACGGTCGTTTCGTGCTGGCCAACCGGGCCCTCGCCGACGCGAGCGGGACCACGGTGGAGCGGATGCTGGGCTCCAACCGTGGAGACTTCGATCTGCCCAGGGTGGAGATGCGCGCGGGCAACGATCCGGAGAGCAGAATCTGGACGGGCCCCGATGGGCATAAGAGGCACCTGCGGGTCGTGGCCTTGCCCCTTGAGATGAAGACCGTTGGACCCTCGGCCGAGCTGCAGGTCGTCGACGACGTCACCACCTACGTGGAGCTGGAGGAGGAGCTGCGCCGGGCGCGGGACGACGCCGAGGCTGCCAGCCGGGCCAAGAGCGCTTTCCTGGCCAACATGACCCACGAGATCCGCACCCCGCTCCACGCCATCCTCGGGAACGCCCAGCTGCTGTCCACGGTCCAGTCGTCCATGGAGCGCAAGTGGGTGGACGCCATCGATCGCAGCGGCAACCAGCTGATGGACATGCTCGGCGATGTGATGGAGGTGGCCCGCCTGCACGCCGGCCAGGTCGCCTTCGAGCCCTCACCCACCGAACCCTATCGGCTGCTGCAAACCGTCGCCGAGCCGTTCCGCAAGCGGGCCCACGACAAGGGGCTGATGTTCGAGGTCTCCTCCACGGACCAGGTGCCCGCCGAGGCGCTGCTGGATGCCACCAAGCTGGAGTCGGTGGTCGCCAGGCTGCTGGACAATGCGATCAAGTTCACCACCGACGGTGGGATCGTGCTGCGGGCCGATGCGCGGATCGAAGGCGACGTGTGCTGGCTGGACCTGGCGGTGGAGGACACGGGGATTGGCATCGACCACGACGATCGGGACCGGGTGCTCGATACCTTCGAGCAGGTGACCCCCGGCTCGGAGGCCGCCGGCGGGTCGGGCCTGGGGCTGGCCATCTGCCGGGAATACGTCACGCTGATGGGGGGCGAGCTGAGCATCGAGAGCCGCGAGGAGCAGGGCACCACGGTCCGCTGGACGCTGCCCGCGGGAGCGCTCGTCGTCGCGGCAGCCGGCGGGGAATCAGGGGAAGGCCCGGACACCGCGACACCTTCGGGGATCTACCGGCAGCATGCGCTCCGCGAGGCCCCACCCGCCGACCTGATCCGCCGCCTGCGCGAGGCCACAGCCGGTGGGTACCTGGAGCAGCTGGCTCAGCGGCTGGTGGAGCTCGAGCAGTACGATCCGGGGCTGGCGATGGATCTGCTGGACGCGGCCGATCGCTTTGATTACGAGAGCCTCAACGAGGCGTTGGACGAGCTGGATGGAAAGGGTGGGGACGATGATCGATGAACGTTCGCTGAAGGCGACGTACTTCGCGCCGCCGGGGCGCGCCACGGACGAGGAGCTGGCGAATCTGGTGGAGGCGGCTCGCAACGATCCGCTGATCACCTTGGTGCTCGAGTCGGTGGATAGCTACCTGCTGGTACTCAACGAACAGCGTCAGGTGCTCGCGGTCAACCCCATGGTATCGGACCAGCAGGCGCTCCAGGACGACACATGCCTGCTCGGTCTGAGGCCCGGTGAGTTGTTCGAGTGTGTGCACCTCGCCGAGGGTCCCGATGGCTGCGGTACGGCCCCTCATTGCGCCACGTGTGGAGCGGCTCTCTCCATCCTCGGCAGCCAGCAGGAGGCCCAGCCCGTCTCGGGGGAGTGCCGGATGACAGCGGTCCGCGACGGGCAACGCATGGCGTTCGATTTTGGCGTGCGCGCGACGCCGATGCAGGTGGGCGAGCACAAGCTCACCGTGTTCGTCCTGCGGGACATCAGCGATCAGAAGCGCCGGGAGGCGCTGGAACGGGTGTTCTTCCACGACGTGCTCAACACCGTCGGTGGGATCCGGGGCTGGACCAAGAAGCTGATGAGCGACGATGCCCAGGACACGGCCAACCAGCTCGTCTCTCTGGTGGACCGGCTGGTGGGTGACATCGGTCACCAGCGGGCCATCTTCGACGCCGAGAACACCACGCTGGAAGCCATAACGCACCATGTGAAGGTGGATCGTCTGCTGGCGGAGGTCGAGGCCTTGTTCCGTGGTCAACAGCATTCTCCCGACTGCGACATCCAGGTGGACCGTGCCGGTGAGCTGGCGTCCGTGGTGACCGATCCCGTCTTGCTGGGGCGGGTGCTGAACAACATGGTCAAGAACGCCATCGAGGCGACCCCGGCGGGTGGCTGCGTCCACGTCTGGTTCGAGCTCACCGACGACTGCCCGGGGTTCTTCGTGCACAATCCCGGCTCGATCCCCGAGGAGATTGCACGGCACGTCTTCGAGCGGTCCTTCAGTACCAAAAACGAGCCGGGACGCGGGCTGGGCACCTATTCGATGAAGTTGCTGGGTGAGCGCTACTTGGGGGGGGCAGTCTCGTTCACCACGAGCGTCGAGGAGGGCACCACGTTCTCTATCATGTTGCCCACGGAAGCCGCTGGGGACGAGCTGTTCCCCCACCATAGCACCGACGAGATCTCGGTCTGGGTAGCGGAATCGGCGGCGCTAGCGGCCCGCGCCGCTGCGATCCCCACGCCGCTTCAGGAGCAGCTGTGCGAGGCCGCGGGCGGGGGCTACGTGGATCGTCTGCAAGCGCTGGTCGTGGAGGTGACACCATTCGACGCCGAACTAGCTGCCGCGTTGCGCGAGATGATCGATCGGTATGATTACGAAGCCCTGATCGCCGTGGTGGCCCCGGAGAAGAGATGAGCCAGACCGCACTGCATGCCAACATCCTCGTCGTCGACGACACGCCGGACAACCTGCGGCTGCTGTCGGGCATGCTCTCCGAGCAGGGGCACACCGTACGGCCCTTTCCGCGCGGTGCGCTGGCGCTGAAGGCCGCCGCCGTGGACCCGCCGGACATGGTGCTGCTGGACATCAACATGCCGCAGATGGACGGCTTCGAGGTCTGCCGGCGGCTCAAGGAAGACCCCGCGTTGGCGGACATCCCCGTCCTCTTCATCAGCGCCCTGACCGACGCCCGGGACAAGGTCCGCGCCTTCGAGGCTGGCGGCGTGGATTACATCACCAAGCCGTTCCGCTTCGAGGAGGTGCGCGCCCGGGTAGAGACCCACCTGCGCCTACACCAGCTCAAGAAGATCGCGGACCAGCGGTTCCAGGAGACCTTCGAGCACGCCTCGGTGGGCATCGCCATCACCAATCCCGACGGCACGTTCGACAAGGTCAATCCCTGGTTTTGCTCCATGCTCGGGTACACCTTGGAGGAGGCCGAGACGTTGACCGTCGAGGGGATCACCCTCCCGGGCGATATGGACGTGGGTACGCAGGCAGTTCGGGCCTTGTACGAGGGAAGCGTCGGTTCGTTCACGACCACCAAGCGCTATGTGCGCAAGGACGGCTCGGTGATGTGGGGATCGCTGAGCCTGGGCCCGGTGAGGGAGCCGGACGGATCCATCCGCCACGCCGTGGCCGTGGTCAAGGACATCACCGAGCAACGCCAGGCCGAGGAGGAGCTGCAGCGTCATCGCGCCCACCTCGAGGATCTGGTCGAGGAGCGCACGGCCGAGCTGGCGCGCGCCAACGAGGAGCTCCAGCTCAGCGAAGAGCGATATCGCAGCCTGTTCGACAGCAGCCCCGATGCCATCTTGATCGTGGGGCTGAAGTCGGGGCAGATCCGATTCGCCAACTCAGCGGCGTGTGACCTGCTGGGCTACGGCCTCGAAACGCTGACGAGCCTGACCAACGCCGACATCCATCCACCGGATATGAGGGATCAGGTCAAGAAGAGCTTCCGGGAGAAGAAGAGAGGTAAGGTGACGTTCACACCGGACGTCCCGTGCCTGCGCGCCGATGGCGAGATCGTCTATGTCGACATCGGCGGCGCCGTCATCGACCTCGGCGGTGTGCCCCATGCGATGGGCATCTTCCGCGACATCACCGAGCGCAGGCAAGCCGAGGAGCAGGTGCGCAAGCTGTCCCGCGCCGTGGAGCAGTCCCCCACCTCGGTGGTGGTCACCGCTCCCGACGGGACCATCGAGTACGTCAACCCCAAGTTCTGCGAGGTCACCGGCTACACCGCCGAGGAGGCGGTGGGCCAGAATCCGAGCATCCTCAGCTCGGGCCGCCTGAGTTCCGAGTTCTACGAGTCCATGTGGGACACGCTTAGCGCTGGGAAGGAATGGCGCGGCGAGTTCAGCAACAAGCGCAAGGACGGCGGGGAGTTCTGGGAGTACGCCTCCATATCGCCCATCCGCGACGACCACGACGTGACCACCCACTACGTGGCCGTCAAGGAGGACATCACCGAACGGAAGCGGATGGAGGACGATCTGCGCCAGGCCCGGGAGGCCGCCGAGGAGGCCAACCGGGCCAAATCGGCCTTCCTGGCCGGGATGAGCCACGAGCTGCGCACCCCGCTCAACGCCATCATCGGCTTCGCCGAGGTGCTGGCCGACGAGACGTTCGGTGAGCTCAACGACAAGCAGAAGCGCTACGTGGATCACGTGGAGGGCAGCGGCAAGCACCTGCTGTCGCTGATCAACGACGTCCTCGACCTGTCCAAGGTGGAGGCGGGCAAGATGGAGCTGGAGCTCGGCCCGGTGGATGTGGGGGCGCTGCTCCAGCGCAGCGTGCTGATGATCCGTGAGAAGACCCACAAACACGGGATCCAGCTGACCACGGACGTCACCCCGGAGCTGGAGGGGGCGGTCCTGCAGGCCGACGAGCGCAAGCTGATGCAGGTGCTGTTCAACCTGCTGTCCAACGCCGCCAAGTTCACCCCGGACGGCGGCTCCATCGAGGGGCGCGCCTGGCGGGAGGACGGGCAGGTGTTCGTCAGCGTGCGCGACAGCGGCATCGGCCTGGCTCCCGAGGATCAGGAGCGCGTTTTCGGCGAGTTCGAGCAGGCGGACTCGTCGCTGGCCCGCCAGCACCAGGGCACCGGCCTGGGCCTGGCCCTCTCCCGGAGCCTGATGGAGCTCCACGACGGCCGGCTATGGGTCGAGAGCGAGGGCAAGGGCATGGGCAGCACGTTCACCTTGTCGATGCCCGCCCGGCAAGCGGCGGGGCCGGGGGAGGAGGTGTGAGCGTGGCTGGCGAGACGATCCTGATCATCGAGGACAACCCGCTGAACATGGAGCTGGCCGTGGACCTGCTGGAGGTCGCCGGCTACCGCGTGCTCACCGCCAGTTCTGCCGAGGAGGGGCTGCCGATTGCCCAAAGCGAACTACCCGCGCTGATCCTGATGGACATCGGCCTGCCGGGCATGGACGGGCTGGAGGCGACCCGCGCCCTGCGGGCCGACGAGCGGACCCGCACGATCCCCATCGTCGCGGTCACCGCCCACGCCATGAAGGGGGACGAGGTCAAGGCCCTCGAGGCCGGCTGTACGGGGCACATGACCAAACCGCTGGAGACGCGGACCTTTGCCCAGACCGTGGCGAGCTTCATCGACGAACGCTGAAGGATCGCTCGTTATACTGTGGCGGGAGGAGCCGTTGAGACGCCGGAGCCTGTGCGTTGTGTTTACCCTTGCTTGCCTGGCGTGCGCCTGTGGCACGGACGACGACGGGTTCGGCCAGCCGGGGGACGACGATACCGGCAGCGACGACGACACCACTGAAGATCCAACCCCCGATACCGGTGGGGAGCCGCTGAGCTGGTCCACGCCCGCGCTCGTCGCGGACTCGACCGCCGTGGATCCGTCCCTGCAAATCCGCGACGACGAAGAGGCCCACGCCACCTACTACCTCCCCGATCCCGAAGATGACGCCCACGGCACGCTGGTCTGGGTTGCCCTCGAGGGGGCCGGGCTCACGGCGGCGGAGCCGGTCGCGATGGCCGACGATGCCCACGCCGCCCACTGGCTGTACGACGGCGCGCACATCGACACGGCGGTCTCGCGCTGGTCCCAGACCACGCTGCTGTCCAGCGACGACGGGGGCCTCAGCTGGTCGGTCGTGGACGGCGTGGTCGCCACCAACAGCAACCTCTGCACCAGCCGGCTACCTTCGGCCCTTTTCCGGTGCGACGGGGGGGAGCTGTGCCTGGCGTTTGGGTACGACTACGACAACTCCCTGTTTGGGTGCGGCCCCCAGACCCACTGGGCCGTGCTGAACGACGGCGAGTTCGGCGAGCCCGGCTCGGTGGGCCTCGGAGCTCCATTGGGTGTGTTCGCGGTGAGCGGCGATCGCCTGGTCGTGCCCACCAACTTCGGCGTCTTCACCAGCGACGACGGGGGCCAGATGTTCTCCGAGGTCCCGGGCGGCGACAGCACCCAGGACCAGGTGGAAGGCACCTCGGCCGTGCAGCGGTCGGACGGCGCGGTGTGGCTGGCCACCGGCTACAACTGGGCGAACGACTACCACATCTCGGTGGTGGCCTCGGATCCGGCGGCCGAAGATTGGACCAGCCCTTATCTGATCCTGGAGCAGTCCGGGCAGCAGGTCTTCGAGCCCCGCATCGCCGACGATGGAGCCGCCGTGGTGGTG
This sequence comes from uncultured Rickettsiales bacterium, assembly GCA_964504165.1. Classification (GTDB taxonomy): domain Bacteria; phylum Myxococcota_A; class UBA796; order UBA9615; family CAYRNR01; genus CAZDDH01. The sequence goes on from CAZDDH010000057.1 coordinate 9,507, forward strand.
TGCTGGACGGGGGTGTTCGAGTCGATGGGCAACCGGGTGCTGCAATGCCGGGCCAGCCGCGACGACGGCGTCACCTGGTCCGAGCGCGCGCCGGTGTTGGGTGAGCTGGGCCAGGTGTCCCAGTACGCCCTCGATGCCGCCGGGGGCCGGGTGGCTGTGATTGCGCGTGTGAGTGGTGATGAGGCGGGGATGTACGTGGCGGTGGCTTCGACGGACCCTTGATCCCGGGCCGATCAGCGCAGGCGGCGCCGCAGCGCGGCCCCCAGCAGCCCCAGCAGCACCAGCCCGCCCAACTCTGGTGTGCGGTCCCCCGCCACCCGGCAGTTGCAGCCGTCGTCGTCGTCGTCATCGTCGTCGAGCTCTTCGTCGTCGTCGTCGGCCTCGCCGTAGGTGGGCTCGATGGTCAGGAACATGTCCGCCGAGGCGCAGTTCTGGTGCAGCATGGTCATGTAGTAGGTGGCGCCGGCCTCCAGGGCCAGGCCCTGGTCGTCTTCCAGCGTCAGGTGCAGCGAGGTCTCCATCTCCTCCAGCAGGATGTCCTGGTCGCCGGGGGACGGCACCTCCATCATGTAACCGCTGCCGCCCATCTCCACCTCTTCCATGTCGAACTTCACCATCTCGCCCTTGCGGAACATCAGGTCGTACCGGAAGTCGTCCTCGCCGGTGGACTGACCGTCCTGGCGCTCGATGGGGAAGGTGATGTCCAGCGCCTCCAGCGGGCCCTGGTCGTCGGGGATGGTGAAGCTCTGCTGGAACATCATCGGCAGGCGGAAGCCCATCTCACGGAATTGGGCGCACTGCTCGGGCTCCATGGAGCCCATCCCCCACATCAACTCCACGGGCACCTCGACGGTCTCTTCCAGGGGCACCTCCATGGAGCGGCCGCAGGCGTACAGGCCCTTTTCGGTGAACACCTGGTTCACCGCGTCCAGGTCGTCTTGCGTCAGCTCGCCGTCGTCCACCAGGTCCCCCACCAGCTCGGCGATGACCTCGGCCAGAGACGCGAACGACAGGCCGTCGGGCAGGTTGCCCAGCGTGGCGTAGGCCACCTCGTCCGCCAGCGTGGCGCCGATCTGCTCCCGCACCGCCCAGGCCGCCGCCCCCAGGATCTCGCCGTCGGCGTGGGACTCGAACTCCAGGTCCTCGGGGCAGGTCTTGGTGTTGGTCAGGTCCCGCGGCGACATGCCGTAGGCCGGCCAGTCCAGGGAGTACTCACCCATGATGGGATCCCCCAAGAAGGTGGCGGACCAGTAGTCGGCGTACCCCTCGTGGACGGCGTCGCCGGCGAAGATCATCCCGTACTCGTCCCACGGCGAGAAGCCGCCCAACAGCATGGCGCGGTCCTCCACGATGGAGTGGCCGAACTCGTGGCAGATGGCGTCCGCGTCGTATCCGAAGTCGATGGATCCCTGGCCCATGGCGATGATCGTGTTGCCGAACTGATCCTCGGTGTAATAGGCGTTGTCGTAGCTACCGCCGTCTTCCTCGCGGTAGTTGCTGTAGATCGTCGCGGCGCTGCCGAAGCTGTGGCCGTGCACGTCCACGAAGTACTCGGATATCTGGGTGACGTGGTAGTAGGCCATCACCTCGGAAAAAGGATCGGTGTCGCTGTGCTCCTCGGGCTCGTAGAAGAAGTCCCCGTTTTCGTCGGCCACGGCCAGGTGCTCCAGGGCCATGTTGCCGCCCCCGTCGAAGACCACGGACGCCGCCACCGCGTAGGTGCCGTCCAGCACGGAGCCGTCGCCGTTGAGGTGGTTCAAATCTACGGTAATCACGTCGGAGTTTTCGGGGTTCATCTCGTAGACCGACCCCTGGGCCTGGCGACGCAGGTCCTTGACGCTGCGCACGGCGCCGGTGAGGGCGTCCACCGTCACCTGGTAGGCGGCCGGTGGCGCGTCGGTGAAGACCTGTACCCGGTACACCAGCTGGCCGCCGCCCGTGGGCAGCACCATCAGCTCTGGCTCTTGGGAGCCCTGCAGGCTTCCCTCCACCGCCGCCTCGGCCGTCGCGCGGGCCGCCGCCGCGTCCACCGCGGGGGTCACGTCCACCGTCAGGCCTGAGCGCAGCGTGGCGGTCACCATTGTCGGCCGGGCTTCCCGGTCCAGCTTGACCATCACCGAGGCGCCGCTGACGGGGACCCCGTGGTGCAGCTGCTGCAGGTGCACGATGGTGCGGCCCCGCCACGCCTCGTCCCGCTGGTGGCGCAGGGTGGTCGTGCCTTGCGCATCCAGGCCCACCAAGGCCCCGAAATCCGCCAGGAACGCCCGGGCCGCCTGCTCGTGCGTGCCCTCGTAGGGCCCAGCTCGGAAGCCGCGCACCGTCGTGGTGGCGCCGTCACGGGCCACGGTGAACGCCCGGTCGCTGGTGCCCTCCAGCATGGTCTTGAGTTCCTCGGCCCGCGGTGCCTCGCCAGCCATCGCGCTCGCCGGCGCCAGCAAGACCATCGTCAACACGAATCCAGTCGCTCCACGCATCGATCACTCCTCGGGTTGGGGACAGGGATCCTTCTATAGATGATTTTCCCGAACGCCAAGGGACACTTTTTCCCGTTTTGTTCAATTTGCATCGTTTCCCTACGATCCGGCGGCCCGGTGCTGCCAAGACTGCTGGTACACTTGGGGCAACCTGGAGGGGCCCCGTGAACCGCACCCCGATCCCCTTGCCACTGGCCGCGCTGGCTGCCGCCGTCCTGCTGGCGACCGGCTGTCCCAGGTCCGATCCGGACTATGAGTACGACTTCGACGGCGACGGCTTCGACGACGAGGACGACTGCCTGCCCGAGGATCCGGCGGGCTACCCGGGCGCCGACGACACCTTCGGCGACGGCATCGACCGCAACTGCGACGGCGTCGACGGCCACGACGAGGACGGGGACGGCTACCCGGGCAACGCCCCGGCGGACCACGAGCTGTACGACTGCGACGACTACGACCCCACCGTCCATCCCGGCGCGGACGACCCGGAGGCGGACGGCGCCGACTTCGACTGCGACGGCCTGGACTGCCCCGGGGACGCGGACGGGGACGGCTACTGCACATCGGACTGTGACGATGCGGACGGCACCATCTACCCCGGCGCCGAGGAGCTGTGCGACGGCATCGACTCCAACTGCGACGGCAGCACGGACGACGAGGCGGACGGCGACGGCGACGGTGTGCGCCTCTGTGATGACGACTGCGACGACGCCGATCCCACCGCCTACCCCGGCGCCGAGGAGATCTGCAACGACGGCATCGACAACGACTGCGACGGCACCCCGGGCGACTGCGTGCTGCTGGGGGAGTTCGATCTGGGCGACGCCGACGCCAAGCGGGTGGGCGCGATGACGCTGGAGGCGGTGGGGTATGCCCTGGCCGTGGCCGGTGATCTGGACGGCAACGGCGACCAGGAGATCGCCATCGGGGCCCCGGGCTACAACTTGAGCTTCGGGAGGGTCTACCTGCTCGACGATCCGCCCCAGGGCACCTCCTCGCTGGCCAGCGCCACCGCCATCTACGAGGGGGAGGCCGGCGGTGACGTTGCCGGCATCTCCGTCTCCAGCGCCGGGGACCTGGACGGGGACGGCGACGACGAGCTGGTCATCGGCGCGACCCAGCGCCTCAACACCGGCGCCGGGCGGGTGTACGTCATCGATGGGCTACAGACCGGCGTGCATTCCCTGGCCGACGCCCACGCCATCTTGGATGGGGAGGCCGCCAACGACTGGGCCGGGATCTCCACCCGCGGCGCCGGCGACACCAACGGCGACGGGTATGATGACCTGATCATCGGCGCCTGCTTGGTGGACGCCAACACCATCGACAGCGGGGCCGCCTACGTGGTGCATGGGCCGGTCGTGGGCACCAGCAGCCTGGCCCAGGCGGACGCATATCTGCCCGGCGCCAATGCCGGCTCCTATACAGGCACGGCGGTCCACACCGCCGGCGACGTCAACGGGGACGGCTACGCCGACGTCATCGTCGGAGCGCCGGAGGACTCGGCGGGCTACGACGTGGCCCGGGGCTCGGTCTACCTCTACTTGGGTCCCCTGTCCGGCACCGTCGAGCAGGGGGACGCCGACTCCCACATCTTCGGCGACGCCATCGGCGACCAGGCGGGCTTCTCGTTGGGGCCGGCCGGCGACGTGGACGACGACGGCCTGGACGACTTTGTCGTGGGGGCATGGATGGAGGACAGCGGCGCCACCGACGCGGGGGCCGTCTACCTGGTGCTGGGCTCCACGCTGGCCCCGATGATGGGCTTTGGCAACGCCATCCGCTTCACCGGCGTGGCCTCCGAGGACAACACCGGCACCGCCGTCCAGTCCGCCTGCGACGTGGACGGCGACGGCGAGCTGGACCTGCTCATCGGCGCTTGGGGCGTGGACCATCAGGGGGATTTCACGGGCGCCAGCTACCTGATCTACGGCCCGCTGGCCACCGCCGACGGCGACCTGGCCAACGCGGACGTCACCTTCTTGGGCGAGGCGGCCGAGGACCAGTGCGGCATGTCCCTGGCCGCCGGGGATCTCAACGGGGACGGGCTGGACGACATCCTCATCGGTGGGGCGCAGGAGAGCTCGATGGCGTACTACTCGGGGGCGGCGTACGTGGTGTACAGCCCGGGGATCTGAGCCCCTGCCGCGGCCGGCCGGCGAGGTGTCAGCCCGGATCCCGCGCCGCCAGCCAGGCCTCGACCGTGGACAGCTTGTCTGCGTACCCATCCGGCGATGCGGCCCATGTCGCTCGGGCGGCCCGAGTCAGCTCCAGGGCCTCGGTGCGATCACCCCCGCTGTCCCACAGCGCCTGCGCCAGGGTGAACCGGGAGTCGGCCAGTTTGTTGGGATCCGAGCCCGCGTCCGTATGGATCCGGATGGCTTGCCGCAGCGGCTCCACAGCGTCCCCGGGCCGTCCGAGCTGGATCTGGCAATCGCCCCGGCCGGTCAGGGTGACGGCGACGTCTGGATGGTCGCGGCCCAGGACATCCCGCGAGATGTCTAGGGATTCGTCGTAGTAGGCCTCCGCCTCGGCGCAGCGGCCATGGTTGCCCAGGGATACGCCGAGGTTGTACATCGAGATGGAGACCTCCGGGTGCCGCTCCCCCAGGGTCTGGCGTCTCTGCTCCAGGGCCTGCTGCTCCATGGCGATGGCGTCCTCGACGCGGCCCTGCAGCTCGTACACGAACGCGAGGTTGCTCAGCGTCCGCGCCACGTCGGCGTGGACGGGGCCAAAGGCATGTTCGTAGATGGTCTTGGTCCGCTCTAGGGCCTCGAGCGCCTCGTCGTGGCGCCCCTGATGGACGCGCACGATGGCTACGTTGTTGAGCGAGGCCGCCAGGGCCGGGTGGTCCGGCCCCTGGGAACGGCGTTTGATCGCCATGGCGCGCTCGTGGGTCTGCAGCGCCTCGTCGTAGCGGCCCTGCTCGCTCTGGACCAATCCCAAGTTGTTGAGCGTGGCGGCCAGGTCGGGGTGGTCCGCACCCAGCACCTGTTGCCGTAACGCCAGCGCCTGCTCGTAGGTCTGGTGAGCTTCGGAGTATTTGCCCTGGACCAGCTGCACGTTCCCCAGATTGTGTAGCAGGAGCGCCCGCTGCGCAGGGTCGTCCCCGGCGCGGAGCAGGGCCACGTCCGCCAGGTGGTACAGGGCCAGCCCCTCGCCCGTGCGCGCCTGACGATCGCCCACGACGAGCACCTGGGTCACCATGGCGGCGGCGATGAGGGCATCGTCGCGGGCGTCCGCGGCAGCCTGAGCAGCCCGGTACAGGTTGGCCTCTGCCTTGCCATATTCTGCCGTGCCGTCCTGCAGGCACCCCAGCCGGTAGCGGGCCTCTGCGGTCAGGGGGCTGTACCCCAGCTCGTCGGCCTGCTCGGCGACCGTCTGGGCGATATCCTCGCCGTCGTTGTAGCGGCCGGCCCGGCCCAGGGCATCGGCCCAATCGAGCTGGTTTCGGAGCCGGCTGACCTCGTCGCGTACCCGCGGGTCCGTCGGTGGGGGTACGGCCTCGGCCAGGGCTTCGGTGTCGGCGCAGGCCGTCAACGGCTCCAGGCCGTAGGCCGCTTCCACCGACCGATCGAGTAGCTCGGCGTCCAGGTCATCGGTCAGCAAGGTCGCCAGCACCGCAAATCGATCCAGCCGGCGGTGCAGGCACGTCATCCGCAGATCCAGCATCTGTTCGGATTGCTCACCCCGTTCGTGGGTGGCTTCACAGGCGTCGACGTACATGGCGCCCCAGTCGTCCACGTACGCGTCCAACATGGGCTCGAGGCGCTCCCACGTCTCGGTGGCGTAGGGCCGCTCGATCTCCTGGAACGATGCGCGCATCGACGACCGGGCGCCGTCGTCCCACACTCCTGCGAGGTGCTGTTCGGCCCCACCGCACAGGGGCGCCTCCTCGGTCAGCCAGACCACCAGGCTCCCCGCGGACAGGCCCGCCACCAGCACCGCCACCAGCACCGCTGCCAGCCGCTTGCGCTGCCGCGCGGTGCGGGCCTGATCGAGGCGTTGCCCCGCGTCGATGAAGGCGGTGACCCGTGCGGGGACGTCGGTGGACAGCTCCTGCAGTTGAGCCACCGCCTCGGCCAGCGCTTCGCCGCGCCAGGCCTCGCCTTCCCTTCGACCGCGCCGCTCCCACAGATCCACCGCCTGCTCGAGCTCGGCCAGGAAGGCCAGCTCGTCCCGGCTCTCGTCGATCCACCGGGCCAGCCGCTTCCAGCTGCTGATCAGGGACTCGTGCACCAGCTCGATCTCGGCTTCGGCGTCGTCCTCTGCCCCTGGCCGCGCCTTGCGTACCAGCGCGATGCGGCCCGCTACCAGACCGTCCAGCACGGTTGCGGCGTCCGAATCTAGCCCCTCGACCAGCCGTCCACGGGTCTCTACCCGGCGGGTGCCCTCGGCTGTGACCAGCCGCATCAGTAACGCTCGAGCGGTCCGGACCTGGCTGGCGGCCAGCGCGTCGATCAGCGCGTCCGCGCGCTGGGCCAGGCAGCCGGCGACCCCCCCCATCTCGTCGTATGCGCTCCCCAGCAGTCGGTGCCGCGTCTTGTCCCGGCGCTGCCACAGGAGGTCCCCCGCAAACTGCAGCAGGGGAAGCGTCGCCGCTTCATCACGGACCTCTGCGAGGATCCGTCCGACGAGTTCGGGGGGATCAAAACCGAACCCCGCATCCGCCACCGTGCGCTCCAGGATCTCGCGCAGGGAGTCCTCCCCCGGCGTCACGAGCACGGTCGCGCGTCCCAGCGCTGTCCTCGAAGCCGGCCCCAGTGCCAGCCGGCCGAGGAAGTCCTCCCGAAGCGTGAACACGACCCGGACCGGCCCCAGCGGATCGTCCGCCGCCAGGCACAGCGCCTCCATGAACACGGCCCGCTGCCGCGGGTCTTCGAACAGGGTGTGGAGTTCTTCCAGCTGATCGACGAACAGCAGCACCCGGGCCTGTTCCGATTCGGCCAGCTCGCCCAGCCTCAGCGCCAGGCTCGCCGGGGAAGCCTCCAGTTCGGCGGTCAGCGCCTGTTCCGCCTCGTCCCAGTCTTGCTGTCCAAAGGCACCGCTGCTGTCCGAGCTCGATGCGCGACTCCAGCGATCCTCGCTGTCGACGCGCGCGGTGGAGAACCGCGAGCTTCCCCGGCGCAGGAGCCGCGTCGCCAGCGCCAGGAAGGGGCGCGTACCGGGCCGCAACCTGAGCACCAGCCAGCGCCCCTGTTCCCGCAAGCGCGGCACGACGCCAGCCATCACGAACGAGCTCTTGCCCGCCCCGGACGGGCCGATCACGGGCAGGACGGGCTCCAGCCTCAGGCGTTCGAGGAAGGACGCCGTCTCCCCGTCGCGGCCGAAGAACCGGTCGGCGTGGTGCTCATCGAACGGGAGCAGCCCGCGGAACGGGGACAGGCCGGAGCTCAGCGGATCCCGCCGCCCATACAGCAGCCGCCTCAGCGTCTCCACGACCTCGTTCATCCCCAGGCGGCGCTCCGGATCCTTCTCCAGGCACCGCACGATCAAGGTCTTGAGATCGTCCGGCAGATCCCCGCGGGGCGGAGGCAGCGGTTCCGGTTTCCACAGGCTGTGGCAGATCTGGTAGTGGTCGAGCCCCTCGAAGGGATGGTGGCCGGTGACCATCTCGTACAACAGCAGTCCCAGCGCCCACACGTCCGTCGCACCGGACGGCGTCTCGTTGGACCATTGCTCGGGCGCCATGTAGGCCGGCGTCCCGCGAACACCGCGGTTCGCGGTTTCGAAGATCCGGGCCGTATCCAGGCTCTGGCTGGCCGCCCCCGTATCCTGGTCGGGGGCTGTGGGGACGGTGGTGCGCTTGGCCAGCCCAAAATCCACCACCCGCACCCGCCCGTCCCGCGGGATCATCACGTTGGCGGGCTTCAGATCCCGGTGCAGGATCTGGTGGCGGTGCGCCTCGGCCAGCGCCTGGGCGATGGCCAGGCCGATACGGATCGCTTCGGGGGTCGCCAGCCGCTCTTCGGCCAGCCGCTGGGCCAGCGACTGCCCTTCGAGGTACTCCATGGCCAAGTAGGGGTACCCGCGCACCTCTCCCACCGCGTAGATCGTCACGATGTGTGGAAAGTTGAACCGGGCCGTGGCGCGAGCCTCGAACAGGAACCGATCGACGGCTTCCTTGGAGCCGAGTTTTTTGGGCAGCAGTACCTTGATCGCGACCTTGCGCCCCAGGGCGGTGTCCCGCGCCAGGTAGACTTCGCCCATGCCCCCGCGGCCCAGCGAGCGCAGGATCATGTAGTGATCGAGGTGGGTCCCCGGGGCAAACACATCGGTGGACTCCTCGGGCAGATCCTCCCCATCGCGGTACGCGATCGTGGGCGTATCTTCGCTGGGTGGGTCCGGGGCGTCCGGCAAAATCTCGGCCTTTCGGTGCCTGTCACTCTACAGGATCGTGTGGCGGAGTAGGCGCGCGCCGGATGGGGCGCGGACGACACCTCCTGGGCATCCCCACCGTCGTGCTACGTGCCGTACAGCGCTCTTGCCGTGCCACCCAAGATGGCCTCCAGCTGCTCGGCCGTCAGCCCGGCCTGCGCGATGCGCCGCACCTCCCGGTCCCACGCATAGGGGATGTTGGGGTAGTCGGTGCCGAACAGGATACGTTCGGGGAATTGGCGTAAAAAATGCCACGGCTCGGGCAGGTCGAAGTACCCCGCCAGCATCATGGTGGTGTCCAGCCACAGGTTGCCGAAGCGCCCCAGCATGGACTCGTAGGCGTCGTACTCGTCGGCGCCCAGGTGGGGGATGCACAGCCGCAGCGCCGGGTAGTCGGTGAGCACCCGCTCGATGCGGTCGGCGGAGCAGATCTCGTGGGGATCCACCGGGTACGCCGGGCTGCGGGGCTCCTTCCCGGCGTGCATCACCAGCGGTTTGTCGTGGTCGGCGCAGGTGCGGTAGACCACCTGCATCTCGTCGCTGGCCGGGTCCACTCCCTGCACGTGCAGGTGCAGCTTCACGCCGGCGAGGCCCAGGGCGAAGCCCTCCTCGAGGATCGCCCGGGCGCCGTCCTCGCCGGGCATCACCGTCGCCATCCCCGTCACCTGAGGCCGCTCGGCGCAGAACTCGGCCAGCTGGGCGTTGAGGGAGCGGGCCATGCCCGACCGGTGGGCGTAGTGCAGCGCCACGATGTGGTCCACGCCCCGGTCCAGCAGGTAGTCCACCAGCTCGGCGTTGGGCATCCGGTACCGGACCGGCCAGCCGTGGCGGTCGAACCAGCCGCGGATGGCCTCCCACATGGGGTCGGGGAACAGGTGGACGTGGGCGTCGGTGACCGGGGGGAGGCCGTCGGGGAGGTGGGGGCCCTCCTCGTCGTCGAGGGCGGGGAGGGGGGTGGTCAGCAGGTCGGTGGTCATGGGGCGGGATGGTACCCCATGAATCGGCTTGATGGTGCGGCCAGGGGGTGATGGCCTGGATCGTGTGGGCTGCGCGTTGTCGTGAGGTGCTTGCTGCTCGGCACCATGTTGGTTACACTCATTGGCGTTGCACTAATTAGCGCAACGCTATTTGGCGCAACGCTACTTGGCGCAACAGTATCCAATGGGCCGAATAACACCGAGGCGCCGAAGGGAGCCGAGATGTCGACGCCACGTAATCCATTCGTGTTTGGTCGCGTCGTCCGTGGTGTGTCGTTTTGCAACCGGCAAAAGGAACTACAGGATTTACGGCGGGCCGCGGAAACGGGCCGCTCGCTATGGCTCCACTCCCCACGCCGATACGGCAAGACCTCGCTGATCCACGAGGCGTTCTCCGACACACCGACCCCGTTCGCCTACGTCGACGTCTACCCGGCCCAGGACACCAAAGGGCTCGCCGATGCGTACCTGCGAGGCATCTCCCCGCTCCTGCGGCGTGTGTCCGGCCCCGGCGACAAGGCACTCGAGTGGCTACGCACCACGGTGACCAGCTTCACACCCCAGATCTCCTTCGATCCGTTGGGAGGTGTTTCCCTGAGCCTGGGCCAGCTGCTACCCACGGTTGAGTCCCGCCACATCGACGAGATCGTCAATCTCCCGCAGCGGCTGGCCGAGGCCCACGAAACCCACGTGACCATCGCCATCGACGAGTTCCAGGAGATCACCCGCTTCAAGGGCCTCGAAAGCCAGCTACGCGCTCAAATCCAGCACCATGACCGGGTGACCTATCTGTTCTCCGGGAGCCGCCGAACCCTGCTGGCCGACCTGTTCTCGGACCGGGACCGCCCATTTTTCCAGTTTGCCGAGCACTATCCGTTGCGCCCCATCGCGCCCCAGGAGCTGCTGCGCTTCGTGCAGGGTAGCTTCCGGCGGACCGGAGTCGAGGTGCCGGATGGGGTCCCCACGGCCATCGTCGACCGGGCCCATGGCCACCCCCACTACACGCAGATGCTGGCATCACGAGTCTGGGATCTGGCGAGCCGGCAGGCCATCGACGAGGACGGGGTCGAGCGTGCGCTGGGCCACCTGGCCCGTGCGCAGGATCTGGCCAACCGCCGCTGGTTCGAGTCCCTGTCCGCCTCGGCGCGCCGGGTCGTGCTGCACATCGCGAAGCACGGCGGCCGGCAGCTGCTCGCCGACTCCATCCGCACCCGCTCCCGCCTGGGCCCCCCCTCCACCGTCAAGAAGGCCCTCGTCCGCCTGACCGATCGCGAGGTCCTGTTCCGGGACGAGGACGGCGATTACTACATTGACGACCCGATCCTTGCCTACTGGCTGGCGGGGATCGAGTAGGACACGGACCGTGGCGGTTCCTCTTTCGGGGGTTGGTTCGGTGTAATTGAACTAAAAATACTCAAACAGTTCAGTTTCTTTGAACCAGCTGAACAAATCGCGAAGTCCAGTTCATTTCCTCTTGATCGAGCCACCGGGTCTCCGTCTAACTGGAAACATGGCAAAGAGCAAAACCCCCGAAGTCATCTCGTTCCTCAGGGAGCAGCTGTCCGATCTCAGCGACCTGATGAAAGCTGACAGCGTCAGCCAGCGGGCGTTGGACTCCATGCTGGACATCTTCTTGAAGCAGTTCCTCAAGCTCATGGAGCAGTTCATCGGCAAGGAGGAGCCGGGCACCCCCGGGGGGCGCCGCCGCCGCCGGATCCTGCTGGCAGCGACCGATCTGTTCATCCGTCAGGGCTACCTGCGCACCACCGTGGACGACATCGCAGAGACCGCGGGGGTGGCCAAGGGCACGGTCTACCAGCACTTCGAGAACAAGGCGGACCTGCTGGTGCACGCTGGCGCCCTGGAGAAGCAGCGCTACATGGCGGCCATGCGGGACGTCCTGCTCAGCGACGTGTCCAACAACCAAAAGCTGCGCCGCAGCTTGGTCGTGTACTTCTCCATGGTCCAGAACATGCCGCTGAACTCCCGCATCCTCTCCGGCGACAAGGAGATGGGCGGCGTGATGGCGGACATGGGCTTCCCCAGCCCCGAGTCGGTGGTCGACATGCAGTCCGCCGGGATCCGCTACCAGATGCGTCGGGCCGCCCCCCGCCGCTGGACCAATGAAGAACTCGAGGTCCGCTCCCGCATCATCGTCGGCCTGATCCAGGCCTCCGCCTTTGCGGAGGACGGGCGCATCCGCGGCGGGCTCAGCGTCGAGGCCTTCGCCGTCGGGCTGGCGGACATGCTCATGGACGGCATCGGCAACCCCGAGGAGGCGCCATGATCTTCTTGCTGGGCGTCATCGTCTACGTACTCGAGGCGCTGGATCGCCACCGGGAACCGCCGTGTTCCTCCTGATCCGCCTGGCCTGGCGCAACCTCTGGCGCCAGCGCCGCCGCACCCTGATCACCGCCAACGCCATGGCCATCGGCCTGGCCTTCAGCCTGACCCTGCTGTCGTTGATGGACGGGGTCTACGGCCTGATGTTCGAGATGGTGGTCACCGGCACCATGGGCCACGCCCAGATCCACGACCCGGACTACCCGCAGCAAAAGGTGATGTGGGAGACCATCGGGGACGCGGGGGCGCTGGTGGACGAGCTGCAGGGGCGGCCGGAGGTGGCCCAGGTGGCGCCCCGGCTGTATGGATCCGCCCTGCTGGGGTTCGGGGAGTACGCCGAAGGGGGCCAGCTGTTCGGCATCGCGCCGCAGCGGGAGACCGCCATCACCGGCCTGGCCGGCAAGGTCGCCGAGGGCCGGTTTTTGGAGGATGGCGCCCCCAAGGAGATCCTGCTGGGCCAGGATCTGGCCGCCGGACTCGGGGCCGGGCTGGGGGACGAGGTGCTGGCCGTCAGCCAGGCCGCCGACGGCTCCACCGCGAACGATCTGTACACCGTCGTGGGCCTCATGGAGACCGGCTCGGTGTTGCTGGACCGCACCGGCGTGTGGATGGGCCTGGCCGACCTGCAGGCCTTCTTGGCCCTGGAGGGCCAAGTCCACGAGATAGTGCTCATCGCCCCGTCCATCGAATCCTTCGACGCCATGGTGGACGGCTGCTCGGCGGCCACGGACGCCCGCGGACTCCAGCTGCGCTCCTGGCGGGAGGTCAACTACCAGATGGCCCAGATGATGGACATGAGCGACGCCTTCAACGCCATGTTTTTGATGTTCATCCTCGGTGCCGCCGCCCTGGGCGTGCTCAACACCATGCTGATGGCCGTGTTCGAGCGTACCCGCGAGCTGGGGGTCATCCGGGCTTTGGGTATGGGGCCGGCCCAGATGGTGCTGCTGGTGCTGTGGGAGACCTTCGCGCTGACGCTCGTCGCCTGCGCCATCGGGTTGCCCGTCGGCCTGGCCGGGGTGGCGTACCTGGTCTACCACGGCCTGGACCTCACCGGCGTGATGGCCGGCTTTTCCATGATGGGCATGAATTTCAACACCTACTGGATGGGAGAGTTCCACCTGGGCAAGGTGCTGGCCACAGTGGCCGGCCTGTTCTTCATCTCCTTTGGCGCGGCCCTCTGGCCCGCCCTGCGCGCCGCCCGGCTCAGGCCGGTGGACGCCATGCGGCAGGAGTAGGCCATGGTCTTCAAGCTCGCTTGGCGGAATCTGTGGCGCAACAAGCGCCGCTCGGCCATCACCGGCGGCGCCATCGCCATGGGCCTGGGCATGCTCATCGTCAGCTCCGGCTCCTCCGAGGGCATCACCTCCGCCATGATCCGCAAGGGCACCGGCTCGGCCGCGGGCACGGTGGTGGTCCAGGGGGCCGGGTGGCAAGAACAGCGCAAGGTGGAGATGTTGGTGGCCGACTCCTCGGCGGCGTCCCAGCAGCTGGCCCAGTTGCTGCCGGATGCCACCGTCACCCGCCGCATCTTCTCGCGGGGCCTGCTCACCTCCCCCAGCGGCTCGTCCGCCGCCGCCATCACCGCCGTCGACCCCGGGCCCGAGGCGGTGGTCAACGACCTGGCCAACAAGATGGTCGAGGGGGTCTACCTGGACGCCTCACCCGACGGCATCATCCTCGGTAGCGCCCTGGCCGAGGCCCTGGACGTGGGGCTGGGGGACAAGGTGGTGCTGATGGCCAAGGGGCGGGGGGAGATGGCCAGCCAGCTGTTCAGGGTGTCGGGCCTCTTCACCACCGGGCTGGACGACATCGACGGCTTCTGCGGCCAGATCACCTTGGGGGCGGCCCAGGAGATGCTGGGGCTGGGCGACGGTGCCAATCAGGTGGCGGCTCACCTGCCCAATCCCCGTCGCAGCCGGTCCGCCACGGCCCAGGTCCGTGACGCCTTCCCCGGCGGCGGTGTGGAGGTGCTGGCCTGGGAAGAGGCGCTGCCCCAGCTGGCCGAATACGCCGCCTTCTACCGCGCCCAGATCTACATCATGTTTGCCGTGATGTTCGCCATGGTCGCCCTGGGCATCGTCAACACCGTGCTGATGTCGGTGATGGAGCGCATGCGGGAGTTTGGCGTGATGCTGTCCCTGGGGGCTGCGCCGGGGATGCTGGCCCGTCTGGTGCTCGCCGAGTCGGCGCTGCTGGGGGCCGTCTCCATCGTGGCTGGCACGGCCTACGGCCTGCTGATCAACTGGCCGCTGCAGGTCTACGGCTGGGACATCTCCGACTTCTTCGGCGGCAAGACCGTGGAGATCGCCGGCTTCGCCCTGGAGACCTATGTCCAGTCCGACCTGGACCCGGCCAAGGTGGTGATGTTCGCGGCGCTGGCCTTCGCGGTCACCGTGGCGGCGGCGGCCTACCCGGCCTACAAGGCGGCCACGCTGCTGCCGGTGGAGTGCTTGCAACACCGGTAGCCGGGCGTCCAGGGATGATGAAGTACCCTCTGGACTCTCCCCCCGGGGGAGACCCCATCCTGAGTCCATGGTTGGAGGAACGATGAAGAACCTGCTGCCCATTGGCCGCTTCTCCAAAGTCACCCGGTTGTCCATCAAGGTGTTGCGGCGGTACGACGAGCTGGACCTGCTGCGTCCGGCGCTCGTCGACCCGGAGACGGGGTACCGCTACTACAGCACCGCCCAGTCCATCGAGGCGGAGCGTATCCGTCAGTTGCGGCTGCTGGACGTGCCGCTGGACGAGATCCGCACGATCCTGCGTCAGCGAGACGCGGCGGCGGTGCGGGCCAGCCTCGAGGTACACCGGGCACGACTGATGGAGCGGATGGCCGAAACGGAGCGGGCTCTCGACTACCTCCAGCGACTCATGGAACAGGAGGAAAGTATGACGTACGCGGTCCAGATCAAAACGATCGAATCCCTCAACATCCTCAGCCACCGGAGCCAGACCGCCCTGGCCGACCTGGGCGAGACCTTCGGCCGGTCCATGGGGCTGCTGTTCGGCTACGCCGGGCGGGTGGGGGCCCAGCCCGTGGGCCCGCCGTTCAGCATCTACCACGGCCCCGAATTCGATGAAGCCGGGTTCGACCTGGAGGTCTGCGTACCGGTGCACCGGCCCCTGTCCGGCGACGCAGACGTCGATGGACGTCTCCTCGACGGCGGGACCGTGGCGTCCACGCTCCATGTGGGGCCCTACACGGAGATTGGCCCCGCCTATCAGGCCCTGGCGACCTGGATGACCGAGCACGGCCACGAGGCGGCCGGATCCCCCCGGGAGATCTACCTGGTCGGGCCCGGCCAGACCGATGATCCGGCGGGCTACCAGACCGAACTGATCTGGCCTCTGCAGGCCTGAACCACACCAAACCGGCGATCCGTGTGGCCTCCCCGGAGGAGCGCCACCGGTGCGCCTGGGAGAAGACCATGCGTAAACGAATCAAGATAATTGGCGCCATCGGATTGGCGTTGCTCATGCTCGCAGCGGCGGGGACTTATGGGGCCTGGTGGTGGATGGGCCGGCCGCTGTACCAGCCCGGCGATCTGGCCACCGGGGAGGGGCTGGCCTCTCCCCTCGAACCCCCTTCGGACGGCCACCTCCCCGGCCGCTTCGATGTGGCGACGGGCATCTCGCTGCACACGTTCGAACGCGGCGAGGGGCCGGTGGTGTTGGTGGTCCACGGCGGCCCGGGCATGCCGCCCTACGAGTCCTTCGACGGCCTGGACCGGCTGTCGGACCGCTACCGCTTCGTGTACTACCACCAGCGGGGTTGCGGCGAATCCACCCGCCCCATCGACCGTTTCGAGGGGCGTAACGTCGGCGCCCACATCCAGCAGCTGGACGCGGCGCTGGGGCTGGCCGAGCAGGTGGCGGACATCGAGCGTATCCGGCGCTTGCTGGGGGAGGAGCAGCTGATCGTGCTGGGGCACTCCTACGGTGGATTCCTCGCGGCGCTGTACGCTGCGGAGTTCCCGCAGCGGGTCCGGGCGCTGGTGTTGGTCTCCCCGGCTGAGCTCGTGGAGTTCCCTCCACCCAGTGGCGGCCTGTACGCCCAGGTCGAGGCCCAGCTGCCGGCGGAGATGGCTGATGACTACGCGGCCTACCAGGAGCGCCTGTTTGACTTCAACGCGCTGTGGGCCCAGAGCGACGAGGAGCTGGTGGCCCTACAGGAGGAGTTCACGCCCTACTATCTGGCTGCGATGGAATCGAAGGGACAGACCCCGCCCGATGCGGAGCAGGCGTCGAGGGGCGCGGGTGGATGGATGGTCTGGGCCCAGTTCATGGCCATGGGCCGTAGCCACGACTACCGACCCGCCTTGGCGGAGGTCACCGCCCCGGCGCTGGTGATCCACGGCGCCGATGACATGCAGCCGGAATATGCCAGCCGGCGGTACACGGACTATCTCTCCGAGACGCAGTTCGAGGTCATCGAGGGGGCGGGGCACTTCGCCTTCGTCGAACAGCCCGACCTGTTCGCTCGGGTCGTCGGCGACTATCTGCCCTAAGTCTGGCTAGCGAATAGATCCGTATCGTGAGCCTGCACGGTAGCAAACCGGGCCAGCACGGCGTTGTGGTGGGCGATGATCTGGGGAGCGGAGAGCACCTCGCCGTCCGTCGTGGTGTGGCCGTCGGCCACCAGCACCACGCGGTAGCCCAGGCTGTAGCCGGACCGCACGGTTGTGTCGATGCACCCTTCGGTGGCGAAGCCGGCCACGATGATCTCGCCCACACCCGATTCCCGGAGGAACGGATCCAGGGCCGTGCCCTGGAAGGCATCGGGGTGCTCCTTGGCGATGACGCGGTCGGAGCCATGGGGCGCCAGTCGCGGGTGGATCTGCCACCCGGCCGATCCCCGTTCGAAGGGGCTGCCCGGAGGCCCGGTGTGCTGCAGGTAGACGATGGGGATCTGCACCTCACGGGCCGCCTGGATCGTGGCGCAGAGACGGTCTAGGAAGCCCTCTTCGTCGTGGAGGCTGACCGGGAGTTCGAAGATGCCCTGCAGCACGTCGATGACCAGCAGGGCCTGCCTGGGGTGTGGGGTGTTATCACGTGGTAACACTTGGTCGTTCATGGTGCGACAGCCTTGTTGTAACGCACGAGGACAACCTCGCCGTCGTATTGGAGTTGGCCCAGTTCGTCTTGCATCATCGCCAGTACTTCGTCCGCGCTGCCCCCGCCCGTTCCGGCACCGACGAGGGGGAAAGCGATGGAACGGTAGCCCCGGCCCTGCGCCAGTGCAATGGCGTTGCGCACCGAGTCCCGGATCGAGCGTTCGGAGGATCGCCACCACATGCTGATGCCGGCCACGTGGATGATGGCCTTGAACGGGAGCCTGCCGGCGCTCGTCTCAACGGCGCCACCGAGGGGGATGGGGCCCATCCGGCCCAGCTCCTTGAACGGCCCATAGCCCCCCTGCTTCTTGATCGCCCCGGAGACACCCTGGGGCAGCAGCAACCACCACGGGATGATGTTGCGGTTCCAGGCGTTGACGATGACCTCGACGTCCTGGCTGAGCAGATCCCCTTGCTGGATGGTCACCACCATCCGGTCATTCTAGTGCAACCGTCCAGATATGCGGCTTCTGGCCGATATTCTATTTGGATAGTTGGGTCTAGGAGTCCACGTGGTTCTGCGTGTGAACAACAACCTGGCTTCCCACGCCGTGCAGCGGCATCTAAGTCGAGCTGCGCGCGATGGGGAAGTGCGCGTCAACCGCCTGTCGTCGGGGTACCGCATCACGCGGGCCGCAGACGATGCCGCAGGGCCCTTGATCCCCGTCGAGGATGCGTAGCGCGGGCCACCTGCGGGCCCAGCCCTTGTCGCGGACCCGGGCCTGGAACACCGCGGGGTCCAGCAACCCGGGGCTGGGGCGGGCGACGAGGGCGAAGAGGTCCTCCAGCCCGTATGGCGCCACGGCCTCGAGCGCCCCGGCCCCGTCGATACGGGCACCCACCGCCGTCGCGGTCTCGGGCCAGCTCTCCAGGGCCGCCGGCAGGGATTTGTAGGGCTGGATGGTCCGCCCGTAACGCTCGCTTTGCCAGGTGTGGATCGTCGCCTGGTTGGCCACGTCCCAGCGGTATCCGGGCAGGATCGAATCCAGGCGCTGCGGCCAGTCCACCGTCGCCGCTGCGGGATCATGGAACACCACGTCGATGTCGTTGATCGCCGGTGGTGTTTGCACACCGCACAGCGAGTCCCACACCGTGTTGCGGATCGCCCCGGCCGCGACGAAGGCACCGGCCGGGCCCGCATCGCGGACCACCTCCAGCACCTCCCACAGCCAGGGTGTCGCGCGGAGAATCTGGCCAAGACGTGAGGCGAGTGGGTCCACGGGACACCCTATCGAGGTGACCGCGCGAGGATGAACCACACGCGGGAGCGGGAGCGGTGCTGCTCGGAGGCCAGGCACTGCCCGAACGCCGTGTCGAGCCCCGCGGCACGGTCCCCGAACCGCTCGCAGAACCTTGGCATCAACCCGATCAGCCGGGTGTTCCAGGCCTCGAGGACCTCTGCCGGGGCGGGCCCGGCGAAGCAGAACTCATCGTCATCGAGGTCCCGTTCCACCTGGAGCTGCCAGCCGTGCTGGAGCAGCGTCTCGCGCACGTGATCGTGGGACCGGAAGCGGTAGACCCCCTCATCCAGCGACCGGGCGTAGTAGTCCTCGAACACCTCCCGATGGCGGTCATCGAGCGGACCATGACCGAAGAGGTCGTCGACCTCGGTGAGGGCCAGCCAGCCCCCAGGCGTCAGCGTGCCGTCGATGCCGCGAAGAAAGTCATCGAAACGGGGGAAGTAGGCGGCCGAGAAGCTCGCCCATACCCCGTCGGCGTGCTGCCCGCGATCCTTCAGGTCCGCGGCCGGCCCTTGGAGGAAGCGTGCCCGAGGGATTCCCCGGGACCGGGCATGGTCGATGAAGAACTGGTTCAAATCCACACCCACCACGTCCGCCCCGCACTCCGCCAGATCGCGGGCCTGGTCACCGATGCCGCACCCGACATCGACCAACTGCTGCCCCGCCAGGTCCCCCAGCGCGGGGTAGACCTCGGCCCAGCGCCGCCACGAGTACTGGTTGGCGTACGTGCGGATGGTTGACGTCCAGCGAGCATCGTGTTCTTGCACCGTGATGGTGTCCCTCCTCGAGTCGTTCGAATCCTTGATTGTCCCCGACATAGGTTTACTGGGCAAACAGGAGATCGAGGGATGACCAATATAGATGGGTTGTGGCGCCTGCTGGTGTGCTTGGCGGTCCCGATTCTGTTCGGGGGGGGATGCCTCGGACAGGACGACGACGACGACGTGTCGGACCACGCGGATGATGATGCCGCGGATGACGACATCGCGGATGATGACTACGACGACGACACGAGCGATGACGACGACGCGGTCCACGATCTGTCCACCATCGGGGCGGGTGTGTGTTACACGTGTGCCCTGGAGGAGGACGGCGTGGCCACCTGCTGGGGCTGCGATGGTGTGGATTCTGCGCAATGTACTCCCCCAGGTACCCCTTTCGAGTTCCTGGATGCCAGCCACGGCAACGTATGCGGCATCACCGTGGGCGGGGATATCGCCTGCTGGGGCGATCTCACTGGCGATCCGTCGCAGGGCCCCTACACCGAGCTGGCGCTGGGCGCCGAGCACGGCTGTGCCCTGGCGGCCGACGGGACCATCCTGTGCTGGGGTGAATACAACAACGACATGACCGACCCACCGGCCGGGGCCTTCGTCGACATCGCGTCGGGTTGCTACCACAGCTGCGCTGTCGATGATTCGGGCGCCGTCGCCTGCTGGGGCTCCAACGGCCACGGCCAGGTCACTGGCGTGCCGTCCGGCGCGTTCCTCCAGGTGGCGGCCGGGTCCGCAGCCAGCTGCGCCATCGGCGAGGACCGCCAGATCGTCCGCTGGGGCTCCAACAACGACGGCTTGCTCGACGTCCCGACGGGCTCGTTCCTCCACATCACCATGGAGTGCTACCACGCCTGCGCCCTGGCCACCGACGGCCAGGTCCAGTGCTGGGGCCGCGCCGGGGAGGGCCAGGCCACCGCCCCGGCGGGGACCTTCACGGACATCGACGCCGGCGGCCTGCACACGTGCGGCGTGACGACGGACGGGGACCATGTTTGCTGGGGGTCGGATGAGTTTGGGCAGTCCAGCCCACTGTGAAGTGAGGAATTGGTTTTATATTGGTTTCCAGGTTGGCTTCACAAGGATTCGCTCGCTCGTGATCTCCGTTGGGCACCTCGCCAATTCCTTTGAAACGAGTGTGGATAGATCCTCATCCACGCCAGTTTGAACGAGGCCTCTTATTAACCACTACAATAGAAGTCCGCTCCGGGTAAATTGTAGTGATTCGGTACCCCGCCCACCCTAGCCGTGGCCCTCCCCCGATCCGTATACTGCCCCAAACCAACACGCCGATCGCCCAGGGCCGCGTCCTTGCATGATGGGGGCGCGCACGGGATCACGATCTGGAGGACCACCCATGCCCGGCATCTCGAACCACACTCTTCCCACCGAGACGATCATCCAGGCCTTCAAGGAGGACGGCTGGCAGGCTGCCTCGCAGGTCGTCACCCACAACGGTCAGCGGGGTATCGAGGCCCGGGGTTGGGGGGATCCGCAAGACAAACGCCGGGCGTTTTATGTGGAGGGAACCCCCCGGGAGATGGGGTACCTGGTGGGCTACATGGCCCCTCAGTGGCTGGAACGCATGGCCATCGACTATGTGGACCGGGTCATCCCGGCCTTCATCAACAAGTCGAATCAGGACCCCAGGCCCGCCAAGCTGCTGGCCTTCATCGTCACCGAGCTCACCAACCACCGGCACAAGCAGCATCCCGACGATATACCCGCTGCGCTCGTGGACGAGATGCACGGGCTGGCGGAGGGGCACGCCGCCTCCCCTGCGCGGGAGGGCAAGCGTAAGGTCACCTTCGAGCGCATCCTGGCCCTCAACGCCGGCGTCGACATGATTCTGTCGGTGCTCTATTCGGGGTTCCATAGCCCGGAGTTCCGCGAGGAGCTGGGCACCCTGCACGGCGTCGACAAAGCGGCCGCTGACGAGCTCTTCACCCATCGACCATACAAGGCCCCGGTGATGTGCAACGGCTTCTCGGTCTTCGGCGGCGCCACCGAGGACGGCAAGCATTACATGGGCCGGGACTTCATGTTCCCCACGGCCGGGATCTTCGAGGACGTGGCCTGTCCCATCATCTACAACCCCAGCACAGACGAGCTCCCCATGGTCAGCGTGGCGGCGCCGGGGTTCGTGGGGGCGGTCACCGCCATGAACAGCCGCCAGGTGGGCGCCGGCGTGCAGATGGTGCCGGCCGCCGTCTGCGATCCACGGCGCCCGGGGGTGAACTCGTTGCTGATGGTGCGCCACGTGGGGCAGTCCTCGGCCAGCGCGGAGGACGCGGTGCAGCACATCATCGAGGCCCGGCGCGGGGTGTCGTGGATCTACCTGGTCGCCGACGGCGCCAACGACCGCTCGGCGGCCGTGGAGACCGGTATGAGCCAGGCGCAGATCGACTACCTCTCCTATCCCGAGCATTCCATCAAGAAGCTGTTGCCCGAGGGCCCGTTCCGCGGCAGCCAGGACGGCCTGTTCGCCCGCTGGAACGATGCGCCGGGGCCCACCGGGGAGTTCATGAGCTGTAATCCCGGTCTGTACGAGCACGCGCATGATCCCTACGACGCGGATCGGTTCGGGCCCGAGGGATTCTTGGTGGATTGCTTCGAGGGCGTGGAGCTCCCCCACATGTACTTCGCGCCCCAGCGCGAGGACCGCGATGACGTGCTCATCGCCACCAATCACTACGTCATCCCCGAGATGCGTCTGTGCTCCATGACCCCCGTGTGCAACCTGCTCATGGGCAAGGAGAATATCTCGACCCAGTGGCGCTACGACGTGCTGAACCAACGCATCCTCGACGCCTGCGGGTCCATCGACGAGCCCAAGGCGCTGGAGCTCATCAACACCTTCTACGACCCAGGATTCGGCAAGCTCTGCCCCGACCCCTATTACGGCAAGGGCGTCCCCATCAACGGTGCGGTGACCCTGTGTAATCTCACGGACCGGGTGCTGTTCGCCCGGTACGGAGCGCAGTCGGCTTCTTGGGTGAAGATCAGTTTGAGTGATTACATCGTGGATGGGTGATAGATTGGTGCTTCGGGCACAGAAGGCAGTTGTACTCATGCGGCACATTCTTCTGGTCTTCGTTGCGGCTCTCTCCTGTCTGCTACTGCTCCCCGCGTTAGCGCAGGATGCGGGCGAGCCGAGTGAGTCCCAGGCTACTACCGTACGACTATCCTTTTGGGTGTTCGCCCTGAACGACTACGAAGGTTTCGCCGTGGACTATCTGAAGTGGATGAAGAAGCACCCGAACTACTTCGGGGTCACGTTGCATCACGATGACCACGCCGAATTCCTGGCCAGGGAGCCCGCTGCGACGGCAGATATAGTCATCGCCGATGATGAACCAATCGCCCCCATCCGATTCTCCGTCTCCCAGTACGAATCCTGGACCGTGAATGTCAGCCATACACGGGTTGCTGACGGCAGACACTCATTCTCTGCGGAGTTCATTCAGCATCTGGAGTCATCCGGTGATCGTATCAATATCAATTGGGGAGAATGTTTTGGCTCCGTGAGTGAGGAATCACCACGAGCAGAATTCACGAGCGGCGGTCCGCTGCATCTGGCGCGCTGGAAGGGCCTCGTCATCCGCGAACACGACCACAGAGTTATGCGTAATCATGCCCCAACGGTCGGTATGGCGATGGATTATGATCCCGGCTCGGATGGGGATTGACTCTGGCGGCCAGTGCCGGACCCCAGATCGTCCGGATCCGTCGCAACACAACCGTATTGTTGTAGCTGGAACTGGACGAGGTGAGCTGTGATGGGCCACCAATGGTCCGGATCGGGCTCGCTCCTGTCCGCCCAGTAGCGGAGTTCATCCCTGTGGAGCCGCTCATCCGAGAAGAGCATGCGAAACGCCTCTTGTTGTCGCGGATGTGGATCGTCGTCTTGGACGAGTTCGTTGAGGGATTCGAGGATGAAACAACAGAGTACAGAGCGTTCCCGGTCGTCCAGGTCATGGGTACGATACAGGTCCAGATACCGGTCGAGTTCATCGGATCGACAGGCGGTGTACTCGGCGTCCTGGTCGGTAGCGTCTAGCCGATCGCCCGCAGGGATCTGAAGCCGATCGAGTACTCGACGAATGTCCTCGTGAGTCACAAGCGCCATGTTGTCACCGTTCATTGGACACCAACCTCACATGGCCGCAATTCAACGTTCTACTGGCTGACAACAGGGCCTGGACAGCGTCAGGGCCCCCCGAGCAACAGGTATGCTGCCCCTGCGAACGGACCACCCGCATCGTGGCCTTCGGCCCCAACGAGCATATCAACGTATCCGTCGCCGTCCACATCCCCGGCAGTTGAGACCGACCACCCGGCGCGATCGTCCTCTTCTTCACCCACGTACTTTGCGTCGGCGTTCGCCAGATCGACCGTGCCCGTCACCGGGCCGAGCAACAGGTATGCCGTCCCATCGAACGTATCATCCGTCTCGTGGCCCATCGCTCCTACGACAATGTCGTCGTATCCATCCTCGTTGATATCCCCGGCCGAGGAGATCGAGGCACCTGCCAGGTCCTCGTCCTCTTCACCGACGAACTTGGCGTCGGAGTCCGCCAGATCGACTGTGCCCGAAACGGGGCCGAGTATCAGGTACGCGGCACCGGCGTAGGCGCCGCCCGAATCCTGGCCGTAAGCCCCCAAGAGCAGGTCGCCGTATCCGTCGCCGTTGACGTCCCCGGCCGCGGTGACGGGCACCCCCGCGCGGTCGTCCTCTTCTTCTCCGATGAACTTGGCGTCTGCATCGACCAAGCTCATGGTGCCCCACGGGCCAGCGTCAATAGGGTTGCCCTCTTCCCGACATCCGGCCAGGAGCACCGCGAGGACGCGTAGGACGGCAGTCTTCAGTTCTGGCCTCACCATCCAGATAACCTTTGGCTTGTGCAAGAGGATCCCCCTGAAACAATAGATTTCTGTGCCCGTATCGTTCCACAGGACCATCTGGACCGGGTCGTTGGCAAGTGTAGTTTCTTGCCCGTTTGATTATGAGCCGACGCTTGCGCAGTACATAAAAACCTTGTTGCGGAACGGGTAGGAGACCACACACCAGCGTGTTCACCTTGGAGTGCCGGGTCGGTATCTCCCAGGATGACTGCTCTCCGAAATTCTTGAGAACCTTGTAACAGACCGATAGAATTTTACGTGTGAATCGCGCCGGAAGATTGCCCATCAGGATGGTCGGGATGGAACCTGCGAAGCGTATCGAACTCGTCACGTACAAGGAAAAGGAGATCATCTTGTTCAACTACGTGGGCCTGCGTGGAGAGGAGGCCCTCGAGCAGATGAAGACGAACACACAATACGTTCTGGACTACCAGGGCGAGGTCCTGACGCTGTCCGACTTCACCGATACGTTCATGACCGATGAGATCATGGAATTCCTCAAAAGTGATGCATCCAAGGCGGCGGGGCAGAAAGCGAAGAAGAAGGCGATCTTGGGTATGAGTCCCTTGAAGATCATCTTCATGAACATCTACAACGCGGTGACCGGAGCCAATACCAAGGCCTTCGACAACGCCGAGGATGCCAAGGAATTCCTCGTGTCTTGACCTACCGCGATGCTCGTTTCCCTTCGGACTTCATGATCGCGCGGATGACGTTGCGTCCGTGGCGGGCGGCCGGCGGCAGGCCACCGCCCGGCTCGGTCCACTGGCCGATCAGGTGGAAGCCCGCGACGCCGGGGAACGTCTTGGGGAGCTGATTGCCCGAGACGTACGTCTTGAGCCACTCCGTCGTCATGATCCAACCCTGGGAACTACCGCGCCAGCTGCCCGTGTACCGTTCGCAGCTCGTCGGCGTGGCCACATCGTGCGCCATGATGCGGGCGCCGATGCCGGGGAACGTCTCCTCCAGCGCCCGGACCGTCTCCTCCAGGAGCGTCTTCTTTTGCGATCGGTACCGGCCCTTGTCGGCACGCAACGCTGCCCAAAGGTCATAGTCCCCGGCGTATTTGACGAGGACGACGGTGTGCCCGTCGGGGGCCATCGAGGGGTCGTGCACGTAGTTGTAGATCTGGAGGCGCGAGTGCTCGGCGCCGTCCACCACGATCGGCGCCGCCAGGGGCACGTTGACCTTGAATGGCAGCTCGTGGAGCCCCCACTGTGGGTCGATGTCCACGCCCAGGCTGATTTGGATCATGCTCGCGTGGAGCGATGCCTCGTCGAATAGGGCCTGGTACTGGGCGTCCTGGACCCGCCCCCCGAGCAGGCTGTCGAAGGCGAACCGGGCGTCGCAGGCCGCCACCACGTGGCGCGCCGGCTGCACGCGGCCGTCGTCGAGCTCGATGCCCACGGCGCGGCCCTGCTCGACGATGACCCGCTTCACCCCGGCCCGGTAGACGAACTCCGCCCCCAGGGAGGTGGCCCGCTCCTCCACCGCCAGGGCGATGGGTAGCGATCCACCCAGCGGATAGGCCACATCACCGGTGTTCATCAACGCGAACATCATGATGGGGCCGGCCATGGGGAAGTCGGTCAGCCCCACCACCGCGGGGAGCGCTTTCCGCAAGAAGGCATTGTCGAGGCCGCTGCACCATTGCCGGAGGGACACGCCGGCCCACTTCTTCATCGCTGGGAACGCGGGGACGGACCGCACGAACCTCGTCAGGCCCTTCCACGTGGGCACGAACTCGGAGATGTGCAGGTGCCTGGCCTGGCGGATCGCCCCGCACAGCTCCCGGATCTTGTCTTGGTCCTCTGGCGCGATGGCGAGCAGGTGGTCCTGCAGCTGCCCGGGGTCGGTGTACAGCTCGAAGACCTGGCCCTCGGCCCCCACATAGCGGCCGAAGGATTCGATGGGCTGGAACGACCGCCCGTCGATGACCCCCAGCTCCTTCCACATATCGTAGAAATCCACACCCTCGCCGCTGCCGAGGAAATACTCGATGCAGTAGTCGAAGGTGTAGTGCTTCCTCTTCCACGACGTGCACAGCCCGCCGGGGATGTAGTGCCGCTCGAAGGCCCGGACCGACAGCCCGGACTGCCGGGCGTACGTGGCCGCGGATAGTCCGGCCATTCCGGCGCCGATCACGGCCACATCGACGGGGGGCAAGGTCGTGGCCTCCGCGCTCGTGTTCTTATCGTGTCCAACCATATTGTTGCTCCTTCATCGTTCGTACGGATCGGTCCATCCCCGCCACAGCAGGGGCACGGGCGGGGGTCTCTGTATTTGCTACCTCCCTTGGCTCCTCAGGACGTTGGTCAACATCTCTGGCGTGATCTTGTCCGCCATCTCCGGCTCCTGGGATACGAGGAGCGCCAGCCCCTGGACCAGAGCAAAATAGGTGGCGGTGAGGACCACCGGATCGCCGGCGGTGGCATCCCCGGATTCTTGCGCCTGCATGACCAGTGGCACGAGCGTGCCGTAGTGCACCGCCGAACGCTGCTGGATGTGGTCCATCAGCCCTTCGATGCTCTTGCCTTGCGTCATCGCCTGGATCATCACGATGAAGTACAACGACGCCGTACCTTTGAATGCTTCGCGTACGATGACGGCCGAGAGGTGCTCCAGCTTCTCCCAGGCGGTGCCCTGTACATCGTCCGCCATGGCCAGTGTGGCGTTCGACGCATCCAGCGCCACGTCGACGAGGTGGCGGAACAGGTCTTCCTTGGAAGGGAAATAGTAATAGACCAACCCGTGGCTCAACCCCGTGGCCTTGGCGATCTGCTTCATGGTCGTGCCGTGGTAGCCGTGGCCGGCGAACACCTGCATGGCCGCGTCGGTGATCTTCTGCAGCGTCTCGGCGCGCATCTGTTCGTTTTGCTTGTGCCCACGTGGGGACATGATCGCTCCTTTTGACTGAACCGTCAGTCAATGAAAAATGTAGCCGGCGATCCGGAGGGCGTCAAACGGTTTTTGGATGGCGCGCTGCAGCCGGGTGCCCGGCGGTCATGGCGGGGTGGGATCCATCACCGGCTCTAGTCGAGGTGCTTATCCCAGGCGGCGGCACCGTATTCATGGCCGCTGTCTGTCTACAGGCCGTGTCAGGCCAGCGCCTGATGGGCTCGGGATGGGTCTCCGCGGATGGTGGACCAGTACTCTTCGCGGATATCTTCATCAATCTCAACGGGTGCGGACGTCCACGGGTACCGGTCCTGGCCGTTCTTTTTGGGCCCCGATACCCAGTATTCATCGCCTGTATCGAGGTCGATATGGTTGCCGCTTACCAGATTTGCACGCTGGAGCCGGAGGTCCCTGTAGTAGAGGGTCTTCCCCGTTTTCGAGTACGCCACTTTGCCTATCCAAGCGGGTCCGTTGTCGCTGCCGCCACCTTGGCTTGATTTCAACTCTATGTACATGATCCGCGGCTTCATCGGCCTACCTCATACACGAAGCCTACGCTGCTGCCGGCCGGGCCACCAGGCGGAACCTGGCGGCCGACTGTGGCGCGCATGGTCAGGCCGAGGCCTCCGGTGGGCAGAACCATGACGGCTCTAGCCCGTCCCGCTTGATGTACGACAGATCTAGCTTCTGCGGGAATGGAAGCCGAGATCCATGTCGGGCCAGAAACTCGCGAGCGTACCTATCCGCGAACTCCTCGCGCTCCCGCCTAGGGCGGGACCAGAACCGGTCGAGGTTGCCGTTGAATTCTTCCTCGCTGTGACTGGGTTCGATGACACGCTGGCGGTAGTCCATGTAGTGACCTACCTCGTGTGGAACCGTGCGGAACAGCTGAGTGGTTCGCATGGCCCGAGGATCGCTGATCACGCGATGGTACTGGGCTTCGGTGGTGACCTCGTGTCCATCCGACCGAAGGAGCTCCAATTCGGCCGCAACCCACGGTTGCAATGATTTGGGCCATCGGACGGATCCGGGGCACTGTTGGGCTTCCAGGATCAGCGCGGCTCCCGAAAGCCCAGCGACCTCTGCGTAGTAGATCAATCGGCCCCAGACGAGCGACAGGATGGTTTGCTTTCGGGTTGGCTGGCGGAGCGCCACGAAGGCGATGCCTGCGTAGTCCGTGGCCGGAAGAAGACAAAACAACTCCACGAGATCGTCGATGGTGCAGGGGTAGAAAAACGGCGGACGAGGCTCCTCAACTACAAAAGGGAGCGCTCGACCACCAACATTCCGCCTGACAATGACTGGATCGCGAAGCCGTTCCCAATACCGCCGATCGTTGGCCCACGATTCGGGGATGACCATCCGATTGTCCGTACCATGGCCGGATTTTGCCGTTCCGATGTTGCGGTTTCTCCGGCGAGTGTCTCGCATCGATTTCCTGTCTGCCATTCCGATTCCAGGATTCCAAAAACCATGTCGTCCACCCAGTCACCATTGAACCGGAGGCTTTTCAGATAATGAGCTTCCTGTCGCATACCTACTTGCTCTTGTAATCCACCGCCAGTCTCAGCATATCTTTGAGCTGAATGCCGTTTTCGTAGATCGGCTCTTCATAGTTGGCCAGGAAGAAGTCCCTCTCTACGGCAAATACCCTGAATCCATTCCGCTGATACCAGGTAAGCTGATAGCCAAAGGTCCCGGTTCCTACCTCGAGACGACGCGCACCCATGTCATGGACGTTGGCAACGACATGCTCGAGTAGTTTTGACCCAATACCCGTTCGCTGACGTTCAGGCGAAACAGCAATGCTCATCAACTCATATACTTCCGGAGCAATGCATTGCACGACACATGCACCGACCGGTTTGCCTTGAAGTGTCGCTACAAAACACCTTGAACCTGGCAAATACGCTTTTATTTTCTCAACTGACGGGTCCGCTTCCAAAAGTAGGTCTATTGGCGCCTTCGCGTGCGGAACTTCTTGAATGTCCACTATTCACTCTCCGGTTGATACGTCACGTTCGTTCCCTGGCCAACAACCACCTTGTGCCACAGAACAAGTTTGACATGTAGATGTGCGATACGAGAGCTGTCAACCATTTTCTTGTCTATGTGAAATTCTAGTCTCGGCTTGGAGAAAGAGGCGCTGACACCCGGAGCTTAGGCTGCAGCGGGCCGGGCCACCGACAAACGGAGACTCCAACCATGTTGTAGAGCCTTGCTCGCTAGGAGTAGCCTATCATGCTGGCTGTCTGTCTTCATGCCGTGGCAGGGATGGATTGGGAGTGGTGATCCGCGTTGTCACCCAGTCTCTGGCAAGGGCTGTACCTCAGCGTCCAGGCGGGTTCCAAGGCGGTCCTTCTCGACCTCGAGTTCGTAGTGGGTTTGGAGGTTCAGCCAGAAGAGTTCGCTTGTGCCAAAGTACCTGGCCAGACGTAGTGCCGTGTTGGCACTGATGCCTCGCTTACCGTGGACGATTTCATTGATCCGCCGCGGTGGAACGCTAACGTCCTTCGCCAGGCGATACTGGCTGAGTCCCATGGGCAGAAGAAAGTCTTCGAGTAGAACCTCGCCAGGATGAATCGGTGCCATCAGGTTGTCGCTCATGTCCTACTCCTTAGTGATAATCGACGATTTCAACGTCTTCCGGGCCAGCATCAGTCCAGACGAAGCATATCCGCCAATGGTCATTAACCCGGATGCTGTGCTGACCTTTTCTGCTGCCGATTAGCGCTTCCAGGCGGTTTCCCGGCGGAACTCGCAAATCGTCCAACCTTTCAGCAGCATGGAGTAACACCAACTTGCGCAGGGCGATTCGCTGGATATCCCCAGGCAACTTCTTCGAGTGCTTGCGCTCGAAGATCTTGTTTGTCTCGCGGCATCTGAAGCTACGGATCATCTGGTTCTCTCAGCCTCCGCGTCTGCCTACACAAGAACCATAACGCGAGACGTTAATAACGACAAGCGTTATTATATGAGGTATGGCAGAAAGCGAGGACAGAACAAAGCTTGCCGAAGGCTTGAGCGGGCGATGGATTGGTCTCGATTCAAGCAGGAGGGATGTTTCGTCCCTGTCCCTAACACCCCGAGCATGAACTGCAGCGGGCCGGGCCACCGACCATCGGGGACTCCAACCACGTTGTCGAGCCTTGCTCGTTTGGAGAAGCGTTCCATGCCCACCTGTCTGTCTTCATGCCGTGTTAGAGCAGCGTGAATGCTGGCGGGTGACACGGACCATCGTCTTCCGAAAGAGTTCAGATTGGCCACAACGATGAGTTGGCTTCGAGAATTGTCCTTGATCCTCGGCTTCCGAGGTCGAGGTTTCGTGACATGATACTGGTTGCAAGGCTTGATACTAGTTGCGTGTCGTGATACCTTTTGCTTGCCAGCGAGGTTGAAGATGATACGGAGTTTTCGGGGTGCTGAAGCGGAGAAGATTTTCAATCGCGAGCGGTCAAGGAGGCTGGCGCAAGATGTGAATCGTCGTGCGTACAGGAAGCTACGGCAGATCCACAACTCGACCTCGTTGGTGGACCTGAGGGTTCCGCCTGGAAATCGGCTTGAGGCCCTTTCCGGTGAGCGCTCAGGTCAGTACAGCATCCGGGTTAATGACCAGTGGCGGATTTGTTTCCGTTGGGAATCCGGTCATGCATTTGAGGTTGAAATCGTCGATTACCATCGATGAGAGGAGAGACCATGACTACCCAGGGAAAGATGGCACCAGCCCACCCAGGGGAACACATCAAGGAGGACTTCCTGGATCCCCTGGGAATCACGCCTTACCGGCTTGCAAAGAAACTCGGTGTGCCCGTCACGAGAATAACCAGAATCATCAACGGGCAGACGAGGATCTCCGTTGATACTGCAATGCGTCTGAGTCGTTTCTTCGGCAACTCCGCCCAGTTCTGGCTGAATCTACAATCAGATTATGAGTTGCAGGTCGCCGAGGATGCCGGCGACGTGTTCGCTATCAACCAAGAAGTTCAGCCCTATTCGGCATGACTGGCTGGCTAGATTTTCCGGCTCTAACACTCGGAGCATAAGCTGCAGCGGGCCGCGCCACCGACCGTCGGAAGCTCCAACCACGTTGTCTTTGCCATGCTCGCTAGGAGAAGCCTATCATGCCCCCCTGTCTGTCTTCATGCCGTGTTAGGACCGGGTACCAGGTTCAGAGTAGGAATGATGAGTGAAGTGACGAAAGCGGAATCCTGGCTTTGAAGATGCGCTACTGACTCAACCTCAACGTTGCAGACCGTCACACATAAAGCATGATCGCCAGTGTGCTCC
>CAZDDH010000058.1:0-40754 GCA_964504165.1 uncultured Rickettsiales bacterium
TGGCTCACCCCTACATCTTGTGGCAGGAGGCGCTAACCGTCTACCCCCCTTTTCGTAATTGATCAACGAATTCTTTCGTATTTGCGATCATGGCGCTCGAATCACGTCGCAAGTGCTGAATCTCACTCAGTTCATGCGGCAAAAAAAAATGTTCCATCGCAGCGTCCTGGGGTAGGATGCGTGCGTCCAAGGTCCATGAGGAGTACCCCATGTGGGAAGAGGTACTGAGCGGCGGGGCCCGATTCTTCGTCTTCGACTACTACGGGGATCTGCCTGTGCACGCCATCTTGCGCGCGTGGGAACTCGATGTCTCCGATGATCTGTGCATGGTCCGGCGGGGGTTGATGGGGACCTTCCAGCATTCGGATCAGATGGTGGCCTACATGAGTTCGGCTCCGGACGGTGCGCAGCGGATCCACGTGGACGGCGACTGTGGAGAGGACCTACTGGAGAGGCTGCTGAGGAATCCGAGCTTCATTGAGCGGCTCGAAGAGTCATCGGTGCAACCGGTGGCCAGCGGGGAGTGGACCCGCCGCAGTGACCCGACTGCGCGGACTGCTTCGAGGGAGTCTAGCTTGCATAGCACCTTCGAACCCCACCGGGCGTCCTGGGATGAAGACTCCCTGCCCGGGCTCCATTCACCGGCGCTGTTCGATGCCGGCGAAAACGAAATCTCCGGCGAGATCTCCGAAGACACCCTGACCTGATAATCCGCTACTTATCGTGATGTGTCGGGCATTTTTATGCCCATGCAGATCCGTGCCCATGTCGAACAATGCCCGCCATTTAGTAGATACAGCTCCGGTAGGCTGTTTTTAACAACCTGCACAGGAGGGCACATGTCTATTGCGAGAGCTTCGTGGCTGTTTTTGATGACAACTCTGGCGTCCGTGTTGATCGTGGGCACGATCGGGTGTATCGGGTGTACTGGCCCGGACGATGATGTGGGCGACGACGATGACACGGCGGATGATGACGACGATACAGCCGATGACGACGACGACACCGAGACGCCAGATGACGATGACGACGACGACAACGCAGAACCGTACTGGTACGCGCACTACTTCACGCTGAACCTGGCCGACGGTGGCGGGACCATCGACCTGACCATCCGGGCCTACGAGGAGGACAACGGGGGCCTCGGGGCCGAGATCTGCGACCAGAC
The DNA here is from genome assembly GCA_964504165.1 of uncultured Rickettsiales bacterium. Lineage (GTDB taxonomy): Bacteria > Myxococcota_A > UBA796 > UBA9615 > CAYRNR01 > CAZDDH01. Next base: position 1,169 of record CAZDDH010000058.1, read on the forward strand.
ACAGACCTTCGACGCGGTCGTGAACGAGAACCCGGCCCAGGGGGACGACTACTGGCAGTTCATCGACCGGACCGTGACCTGGACCGGTCCCGGTACAACGGTCGAAGATGGCTGCTGGTGGGAGCCCGGGGATCTATTCGGTGAAGAATGGGACACTGCGCTGCAATGGTTCTTCAATCCGCTGGCCTTCGTCAGCTGCGAGTCCATCGCCAACAACCCGAACCTGGCGGAGATGGAAGTCGGCCCCGATCCGTTCGAGTGGGTCGAAGGCGACGTGCTGACCTTCGGGGAGATGTGCACGGACGTCGGGCCGGTTGCCGCGGGCGAAGTCGGCACGGCGGACATGGAGGGGATCTGGTTGCTCCCCATGCCCGATGGCTGGATCGATGGCTTCGGTGATTTCACCTACTTCGCCCCGGTGGACACGACCAACGTGGAGACCTGGGGAGTCTTCGGGTATCTGATGAATGATGCCGGTAACACGGTCGGCGAGGGCATGGACGGGGCGTTCCATACCCTCAGCTTCCTCGTGGTCAGTTACAACTGATCCAGGCCGCTGATCCTCCCCGTCCAATTCCGAGTTCCTTCATTCCGTAATTCCATATCCATAACATAAAAAACCGATGAGACATGAATGTCCTCTGGTTCTCAGGGCCATAGGAATTTCTAGGCATTGTTGTTCGAAAATATTGTCCATGAATAGCGGGGAGTCAGCGCTACATTGGATAGGTACAACACTTCAATTGGAGGCGACATGTTTGGGACAAAAGGTATTGAACAAATCCTCATGATTCTACTCGCAGCAGTATGGGTCGCAGGTGCCATTGGATGCGACGGATCCGATACGGCCGACGACGACGACGCGACCCCTGCGGACGACGATGACACCGCGATGGATGACGACGATGACGACGACGACGACGGCGACGACGACGTAGAACAGGTGGAACCTGCCTGGTATGGGCATTACTTCACACTGGACCTCAACGACGGCGCTGGAACCGTCGAGATCACCATCCGTGCCTACGACGAAGACCAGAACGAAATCTGTGAACAGGTCCAGCGCTTCGATGTGGCGGTGGAGACGGCCCCCGCTCAAGGGGACGACTTCTGGCAGTTCATCGATCGGACGGTGTCCTGGACCGGCCCAGCCGAGATGCTCGACGACGACTGCTGGTGGGAACCCGGGGATCTATTTGGTGAAGAATGGGACACAGCCATGGAATGGCTCTTCAACCCTCTCGCCTTTGTCAGCTGCGAGTCGATCGGAGACAATCCGAATCTGGCGGAAATGGCCATTGGGCCGGATCCATTCGATTTCGTGGAGGGCGATACGCTGTCCTTCGGAGAGATTTGCACGGAGGTCGGCCCTGCGGCCGCCGGAAGCTGGGGAACGGGAGACATCGAAGGTATCTGGCTGATTCCCATGCCCAACGGATGGCTCGATACGCAGGGTGATTTCGAGTACTACACGCCGGTGAGCACGACCAACGTGGATACCTGGGGCTTCTTCGGGGTGTTGATGAATGATGAGGGTAATGACCAGGCTGATCTCATGAACGGGGTCTTCTTTACCGCGTCGTTCCTGGTGATCTCGTACGGTAGCTGAACCGAGGGGGCGTCCCCCCCGGAATCACCTTCAAGGCATGAACTGAAACTGAGCCTTGATGAACAGAGACCGGTTCTGCGCTTCCAGCCCACCGCCATCCCATCCCTGCTCCTCGCTGTACCCCAGATAGACCGCCGTGTCGGGGTAGGGCACGTACGCCAGCAACACCTCGGCTGTCACGGACTCGCGGTACGTGTTGACCTCCAGCACCGTACGCAACCAAAGATTACGCACGAACGCGAACAGCAGCAGGGACCGGACGAGCTGGACATCGTAGTGCGGCGAACCGTCCGGGCGGTACATGGCATGCTGCGTCACCGAGACGTCCAGCGTCAGGCGCCGGAAGAGGCGGGCCAGGATCTTCCCTTCGATCTCCCAGGACGTCCCCTGGAACAGGTCGTCGGGGTCGTAGTTGACTTCGTTGCCGGCCCAGCCGCTGACGAAGAATCGAACGGCATCGAATGCGGAGGAACGGAACATCAGGCCGCCGCCCCCACCGGAGAAGCGCTGCCCCTCGTAGTCCTCGTGGGAGACCCAGCCGCGGGGGACCAGGTAGCTCAGATCGCCAAAGCGCCAGCGCACGCCGGCCTCGGCCCAGCCCTCGATGGCGCGGCCCGTATTGTCCAGCATGCCCCCCGCTTCACCCCAGGGCAGGATCTCGGTGAGGACCTTGCGCTCCACCGGGATGCGGTAGTCACCGCCGGCGCCAAAATCGATGCGGTTGACCCGGGTCATGAAGGAGGTCTCGGCCCGGTATTCGGGGGAGACGGCGCCCTGGTAGAACCACAGCTCCCCCTTGCCGTCGTCCATGTGGCCTTGCACCAGGTACGCCCCGCCGTGCCGTGCCTCGCCGCCCTGCTGCCCCGTGTTGCTGTACAGACCCTGCCCGGACAGGCGGAACACCTGGCCGATGGGGACATAGGCGTCGACGCCGCCCACGCGGTTCCACGCGGCCGGAGAGGAGGTCAGCCCGCTGCTGATCTCCTTGTCGGCGAAGAACATGCCCACGGCGCCCTGCTTGCCCACGTCCCGCTTGACGCGCAGCACGTTGTTGACGGCGTACTTGCCCTCCAGATCCTCGTCGCTGAAGCCCGGTGTCTCCCGCTCGGAGACCAGCGAACCGGCGGGCTCCCGATCCACGGCGTGGAGCAGCCCCAGCGTCCAGCCCTTTTCCACGCCGTTGATGTTGAGCCCCTCGACCGGGCTAACGATGGAGCGGGTGTAGACCGGGCTGATGGGGGCGCTGAACACGTCCACGCCCTCCAGGAACAGGGGGCGCTTCTCCTCCAGGTAGAGGGCGTAGCGGGTGTTGACGTCCAGCTGGTCCGGATCGCTCTCCACCTGGCTGAAATCCGGGTTTATGGCCAGCCCCAGGGAGATGTTGGGGCTCAGGCCCCAGCGCATGGTCACGCCGCGGCGCAGGTTGTCGAGGCCCACGGGGTGGGGCTCGACCATCAGGCCGCTGTCCATCTCCCGCTGCCAGGCGTTGGAGAAGACCAGCGACGGGATGATCTCGACGGGGTGGCCGGGGCTCACGTCGCGGATGCCGGTGAGGGTCGCCGCCTGGGCCCACATGCTCGGCCCGCGCTTCATCTCCGGGAAGATGATCTTCTCGTCCCGGCTGGCGATCTTCCGGGTGACGGCAAATCCGAAGCGCTGCTCGCTGCCCCGCGGGAACCGCAGGGACGAGAACGGGATCGCCACCTCGACCACGTAACCCTCTTCGGTGATGCGCCCGGCGCTGCGGTACCGGGAGTCCCATTCGAAGTTCCAGCCGGTGTCGTCCCCGGCCCTCAGATCCTGCTGCACGCCCAGGGCGTTGACGTAGAAGACGAAGCCGCGGCGGTTGTCGTCGAAGGTGTCCAGGTAGATCCCCACCTGATCGTCGCGGTTGATGTCCTCGCGGGTGCTGACGTGGGCCCGGATCGGTTTGTCGTCCGGCCTGGTGCAGCGGAAGGCGAAGTAGATGCGCTCGTCATCGTGGAAGACGCGGACCTCGGTGGGGGCATCGGCCCGCCCTTCGTCTTCCGGATAAAAGCGCCAGAACTCGTCAATGACGAGGACATCGTCGAACCACAGCGGTTCGTCCAGCACCCCGTCGATGACCACCCGCGCCCCGTCCACCCGGGGCAATTCGAGATCGGGCGGATCGGTGGCGGCGTTCCCGACCCCTGCGGCCAGCAACATCAGCAACAACCAGGATCCGCACAACGAGGGCTTCATCGGTACCGTGCTGTTCGTTTAGAGTCCAAGAGGCGGGTATTATAGGCCTCGCCGGAACAACATGGGTTCCCGCCTGCAGGCACGCATGAGCGAGTTGTCTCCTCCCAGAAGATCCCAGCGGACGTTCGATGACGAACAGCACGTCGTTGCCTTGCTGGGGCCCACCAACACCGGCAAGACGCACCGGGCCATCCAGCGGTTGCTGGAGTTCCCCACCGGGATGATCGGGCTTCCGCTGCGGCTGCTGGCCCGCGAGGTCTACGACCGGCTGACGGCGGAGGTCGGGGAGCTGGCAGTGGCCCTGGTGACCGGGGAGGAGAAGCGCATCCCACCGTCACCGCGCTACCACGTCTGCACCGTCGAGGCGATGCCGGTGGAAAAACGGGTGGCCTTCCTGGCGGTGGACGAGATCCAGCTCTGCGGGGACCGGGCACGGGGCCACGTGTTCACCGACCGCCTGCTGCACGCCCGTGGCCTGCAAGAGACCATGTTCATGGGGTCCCAGACCATCGAGCCGCTGATCCGCGAGCTGCTGCCGGAGGCCCGCATCAAGCGGCTGGAGCGCCTCTCACAGCTGCGCTATGCCGGCAACCAGCGGCTGGGCAGCCTGCCGCCCCGCTCGGCGCTGGTGGCCTTCTCCGAGGCGGATGTCATCGAGCTGGCCGAGCGGGTGCGCAGGCGCCACGGCGGTACGGCGCTGGTGATGGGGGCGCTCTCCCCGCGGACGCGCAACGCTCAGGTGGCCATGTATCAGGCCGGCGAGGTGGGGTTCCTGGTGGCCACGGATGCCATCGGCATGGGGCTCAACCTGGATATCGACCGGGTGGTGCTGTGCGCCATGCGCAAGTTCGACGGCGTCGAGTTCCGCCCGCTGGAGGCCGCCGAGGTAGCCCAGATCGCCGGCCGCGCCGGCCGTTTCCGCAAGGAGGGGCGCTTTGGCCCCCTGTCGGGCCAGGGGGAGATGCCCGGCGGGTTGGTGGCCGACGTGGAGAATCACCGCTTCCCGCCGCTACGCCGCCTGTACTGGCGTAACCCGGAGCTGGATTTCAGTTCGCTGGAGGCGCTGCGGCACAGCCTGCTGCGGCCCGCACCGTCGTCCCGATTCCTGCGCGCGGAAGCGGACGACGACCACCAGGCGCTGGAGCTGCTGGCCCGCATGGACGAGGTGCGGGCCGTTTGCCATGGGCGGGAGGGGCTGGAAACCCTCTGGGAGGTCTGCCAGATCCCCGACTTCCGGGGCCTGTTGCCCCAGACCCATGCGGCCCTGCTGGCCCAGATCTACACGCAGCTCAGGAGCGAGCGTGGCCGGTTGGACGGGGATTGGCTGCGGGGGCAGATCGGCGATCTGGAGCACACCACCGGTCCCATCGAGCAGCTGATGACCCGCATCTCCCACATCCGGACGTGGAACTACGTCGCCTTCCGGGTGGGCTGGGTCGACGATGCGGAGGCCCTGCAGCACTGGACGCGGGACGTGGAGGACCGCCTTTCCGATGCCCTGCACGACCGCCTCAAGGAACGCTTCGTCGATCGGCGGGCGGCCATGCTGCTGGGGGGGATCGCTGGCTCCGGGGAGCGCCTCCCGGAGGTGGACGACGACGGCGCCGTGGTGCTGGAGGGGGAGCAGCTGGGCCGGTTCCGGGGCTTTGATCTGGAGCTGTTGCCCGGCATCGACGGGGACCCCGAGCTGCGGCGGATCGCGGTGCGTTCCATGCGTTCGAGGCTCCAGGAACGGGTCGAGTCCTGCATCGAGGACGGGCACGAGGCGTTCGGGCTGGATGCGGAGGGCCGGGTCCTGTGGCGGGGCGGGCCGCTGGCGCTGCTGCTGGCCGGCGACGACATGCTCCGCCCGCGGATCAAGATGCTGCAGCACGACGGCATCGAGGGGGGCGACCGGTCGCGCATCGAGCGCCGGCTGACCGCCTGGAGCCGGGACCTGGTGGCCCAGCTGATGGAGCCGTTGCGGCGCGGTGAGGCCGAGAAGCTGGGGCCCCAGGGGAGGGGGCTGGCCTACGCCCTCGAACAGGGCCTGGGCACGGTAGCCCAGCGGGAGCTGCGCAGCCAGCTGCGCGGGCTGTCCGGGGAGGATCGCAAACGTCTGGCGCGGCTGGATGTGAGGCTGGGGGCGACCCACGTCTACGTGGCGTCGATGCTGGGCCCGTTGGCCGTGGCCCAGCGGGCATCGCTGGCCGGGATCTGGTCCGGGATGCGGCCGCTGCCGACGCCACCCGGCGGCGGTGCGAACTCGCTGAGCTGGCGCTCCCAGTGGCCCGTGGAGGTGGCCACGGCCATGGGCTACCCGGTGGTGGGGGCGCTGGCGATCCGGGTCGATCTGCTGGAGCGCGCCGCCGCGCTGGTCCGCGGCAAGGCCCGGCGGGGACGCTTTGACCTACCCGAGGAGGCGTTGGGCTGGCTGGGCTGCACCCGCGAGGAACTCACCTCCGTTCTGGTCGATCTGGGGTACCGACGATGTCCGGGGGGCGCGGATCGGGTACAGTTCATGTCCCGTCGGCGCCGCCGCCGGCGTGGGCCGAGGAGGAATCCATGATCCCGTGCGCGGCAGGGCTGATCTTGGCCGTGGTCCTGGGAGCGCTCCCGGGGGCCGGCGCCGATCTCACCGACGGGGCCGCCAGCTTGCAGCTGGAGACCTTCGACGTAGTCTGGCAGCGGCTGGCCGAGACCTTCCCCGATCCGGAAATGGGTGGGCACGACTGGGGTGCCGTCCGCGACCAGTACCGTCCCCGGGCACAGGAAGCGCAGACCGCCGAACAGCTGCGCCCGGTGCTGCTGGAGATGATGGCCCTGCTGGGGAGCTCGCACCTGGAGATCATCCCCGGCGAACTGGACGGGCTGCTGGATGCAGCCGCCGAGGCCGCCGAATACACGCCGGATGACGCCGAGGGGGGCGACCCCGGGGCGGCCGGAACCGAACCGGACGCCGTCGAGCCGGGAACGGACCAGGACGCGGGGGAGGGAGCCCACGAGGAGGAGCCCAGCACCGGATCCGGACGCGACGGTGACCTGGGCATGCAGGTGCGGCTGGTGGATGGCCAGGTGCTGGTGACGCGGGTCGATGAAGGCTCGGCGGCCCGGGCCGCAGGGATCCTGCCCGGATGGGTGCTCACCCACGTCGGCCGGGTGGATACGGCGGCCCTCACCCAACGCATCACCGGGCACGTGGACGATCCCCGCGAGGTGGGCGTCTACGTGACGACGCGGCTGCAGCGCATGTTCCAGGGGTCGACGGCCCGGCCGGTCCAGCTGACCTTCACCGACGGGGAAGGGGCCGAGCGGGTCCTCCCGGTCCACCGGCGGGAGCTGGCCCAGGAGCCGGTGACCATCGGCCACCTGCCTCCCCTCACCGTGTCGATGAACCGCGCCATCGTGGCGGACGGGACGGTGGGTACGATCTGGTTCAACACCTTCTTCAATCCGGTGCCGGCCTACTTCACCGAATCCATGCTTTCGTTCATCGAGGCGGGCGTCTCGGGGGTCGTCATCGACCTGCGTGGGAACTACGGCGGCCTGGTGGCCATGGTGCGCGGCCTGTCCGGGCATCTGGTGGACCAGAAGCTGAGCCTGGGGCGCATGCGCTTCCGGGCGTTTGCCCTGGAGCTGAATGTCAATCCGCGCATCTCGGCCCATCGCTTCGAGGGGCCGGTTGCCGTCCTGGTGGACGGGGTCTCCATCAGCACCGCCGAGGTGTTCGCCGGCGGGCTGCAGGGCATCGGCCGGGCGCGGGTCTTCGGCACGCCGTCGGCGGGCATGGCCTTGCCTTCGATGATCGATCGGCTGCCCAACGGCGACGCCCTGCAGTACCCGATGGCTCACCAGTATGATCCGCGGGGAGCCCCCATCGAGGGGGAGGGCGTGGTGCCGGACGAACAGGTGCCCCTCACCCGCGACGCACTTCTACAGGGGCGGGATCCGGCGATGGACGCCGCCCTGTCATGGATCCAGCAACAAACCGGTCCACAGACCGGCGAAGGAGTTCACTGATGTACAGGCTCATCTCTCAGCAGCTGGCGCTGGCGACCCTGGCGCTGTTCATGGCCGCGACCCTGATCCCTGCCGTCGCCGACGCCAAGAAGAAGAAGAAGGAAAAGGCAGCACCCGCCGAGGAAGCGGCCACCGAGGCCACCACCGGGCCGGCACCGGCCGCCGAAGCGCTCCCGGCCGCCGCCGATCTCTTTGCCAGGAACCTGGAGGCCATCGGGGGCGAGGAGGCGCTACGTTCCCACAGCAAGACCTTCATCGATGCCACGATGTCCCTGGCCAAACAGGGCATCGAAGGGACGATGAAGATCTACACCGAGGCTCCCGACAAGATGAAGTTCGTGACCGAGATCGCCGGCATCGGCACGAGCACCCAGGGCTTCGATGGAACCGTTGGCTGGTCCAACGACCCCATGAGCGGCCCGGCGGTCCTGGAAGGGGACGCGCTCGTGGACCTGCGCCGCGGTGCCGACTACTACATGGACGCCAACTACGCCCAGCGGTACAAGGAGATGGAGACGGTCGAGCGGATCATGTACGGCGCCTATGACACCTACAAGGTCCGGTTGGTCACACCCGAGGGCAAGGAGGAATTCAACTACTTCGACGTGGAGACCGGCCTGGCCGTTGGCTCCGAGTCGATCCAGAACACGGAAATGGGCCCCGTCCCCGTCCAGACCATGCTCCTGGATTTTACCGAGTACGGCGGCCTCAAGATGCCCACGCGAGTCATCGAGGCCATGGGGACCGTCGCGGTCGAGATCAAGATCCTGTCGGTCACGTACGATTCCGCTGATTTCCCTTCGATGGCCCTTCCCCCCGAGATCCAGGCGCTGGTGGACGAGCAGGCTGCTACTCCCTGAACCGCCCTCCATTTCCCATTTGACCAGGCGCATTTGATCCACCACTCTATTCCAATGCGGTCCATCTATTCGCACCGCGACGCCGGGGTTGCCCGGACTCGCTATGCACTGTTGGAGCTGGCCTCCGAGCAGGGTTGGTTGTACGACGACGTACTGCGCCAGTACGGCCGCGAGCGCTTGCTCCATCGATTGGCTGCTTCGCCCTGGGGGGACCAGTTCGTGCTGCAGGGTGCCCCCGCCATCGAGGTGCGGCTCGGTGTGCCCCACCGGCGCCTCAAATCCCTCGTGCTGGCGTGCCGGGAGCCAGGGGTCGCCCAGGATGTGCAGGCCATGGTGGTGGCCATCTCACAGCCCCGCAGCGATGGCTTGGCCATCGACTCCAAATCGGTGAGGAGTACGGACGACGCCGGTGACGGGGTCCGGCTCAAGCTGTTCGCCTACCTGGAGTCCGCCCAGATCCCCGTGCAGATCGACGTGGTGTTCGATGAGCCCCAGGCCCCCCCTCCAGACAACATGCAGCTCCCATCCATGCTCGACCAGCCGGGCGCTCCGACCATGGATGTTGCCTGCTTCGATGCCATCGCCGCCGACAAGATCCAGTCCATCATCGAACGGGGCGCTCTCAAGGCGCGCATGAAGGACTTCTACGACGTCTGGCTGTGCTCCCAGGTGGATCCCCTCGAGGAGCTGGACGTGGCGTTGGGGGTGGCGTTCGACAACCGGGGGACACCCATCCCGGGGGCGGGGGAGGTCCCGGACGTCCTGGCCGCCCGCTACGTCAACGGCCGGCACGCCGCGGAACAATGGGAGGCCTTCAATCGCCGGGCTCTCCCCAACGCGGAGATCGATCTGAGCGACGCCCACCACGCCTTGCAGCGGGCCGCGCTCCCGGCGTTCGCCATGCTCTCGGAAGGCTAGCGCCGAGGTATCTGCCCGCTCTTCAGTAGACGTTGTTCATCGTGACCATCTGCGCCTTCATGGAGTCGGTGGCCAGGTACTCGCATTCGTTCCCATCGCCGTCGATGTCGCAATGGGCGGTGGCCTCGAATCCCTGGGTCAGCGAACCGGGCTCCCCGGTGAGGATCACCTGGTACTGGCAGCGTACCGGGCCATCCGGCGCCCAGCCCACGGCGTCGGACCAGATCTGCGCACACTCCCCCGACCATTCCTGCGGATTGCGCCCGGTGATGCCGTCGGGGCAGGGGGGGAGCTCCGGGTAGGCTTGCGTCTCGGCGTGGGTAGCGGCCAGAGCGGTACGGATGCCGTCCAGATGGACCGGCGCCTCCGAGCGCTTGGCGCGCATCTCCATGGCCAGGAAGCTCGGGATGGCGATGGCCGCGATGATGCCGATGGACGGGACGGCTACGAAGAACAGCACGCAGGCCACCACGATGGCGATGATGACGTAGCTCACACCGCCGCCGCCTTTTTGGACCCGAGCGTTGGGCATGCCGCACTTGGGGCAAATCGGGGCCTGGGTGGAGATGGGATTCCCGCATTCGCGGCACTTGATCATCGGCATGAAGGCCTCCCATCACTGGACTGCTGAAGCGGCAAGCTGTCGCTGGATCTACGTCCCCGGAACAAGGCACCGCCCTCATGGCCCCGGTGTGGCTAGCGGAGTGGCGCCCGGTCAGTTCCTCCCGCAGGACGTCCGAACCGTCCACCAGATCACAATACAGGAACAGCCCGCACTTCTCACCCGCATCGTCGAGCGTCAAGAGGCGCGTGCGATCGCGCGATTCTATAGTGGTCTTTTCGAGGGGGCTCGGGTACCTTCACGCCATCGCCTGGAACCATGTGCCGAGTTGAACCGGATCGCGGGTCGTCAAGGAGCATATCCATGGAAGCTGTGAGGCCCCGAGGGGCTGCCCTGCAGCAGGGCTGGGTGATCGCCAACCACATCCTCGTTTCCTTCCACGTCGCCTTCATCTCGTCCGTGCTGGCACTGGGGTCGGAATCCCTGCTCAAGGGCGATGTGCTGATGCACATCTTCTGGAGCTGGGACACCCTCTGGTCGGCGATCTTCGTCTACCTGTGCTTCCACACCGGCATCGCCATCCACGAGCTGGGCCACTTCCTCAAGGCGGCCAAGCTCAACGCCCTCAACGAGACCATCGCCGAGGACGTGGAAGAGAAGCTGGCTCAGCCGTTCTTTGGCCGCATGCTGTACCTGGCCGGGATGTTCATCCTCATCCCGTTCGGACGCGCCCAGGGCATCAAGCGTGAGGGCCTGAACTATTACCCGGACGCCCCGTTCAATTTGGCCGTGGCCGCCGCCGGTCCCCGGGCCAGCCGCAACCTGGCCATCGCCGCCTTGCCCCCCGCCGCGATCTTGATCACGGTGGGCCTGCTGATGGACGCCCACGTCGCCCTGTACGTCGGCCGGCTGTTGCTGGGCCTGGGCTGCGTCGGGTTCCTCGATTTCCGCCAGGCCGATCCGGGCAAGTACGCGGCGTTCAAGAAGCAGGAGAAGATCGCCAAGGAGAAGGCCGCCACGGTGGAGAAGGTCACCGGCTGGCTGACCGTGGCCCCGGAGATCAAGCGCAAGATGATCGACGGCGAGCTGCAGCGGGCGATCCACCCACGGCTGGGGCCGGTGCTGGCACCGTGGCAGTTCCGCAACTGCGGCATGGGGGGGCGGCACACCGTCAAGGAGTACCCCGAGTCCAACATCAGCATGCAGGAGGCGATGTTCCTCATCCTGGGCGCCCACGACTACCTCGAGGGCCAGGAGATGACCGTCCGGCTGCAGAACCGGCTCAAGGAGATCATCGAGGGGGAAGAGGGATGCAGGGTGATGGGGATCGGCCTGGAAGGCGGCCTGGCCCCCTACATCGACAAGGGGGAGTACCCCCTGCCGGAGATCCGGTTGTGGGCGATGATGAAGCGGGCCATCGCCGAGTGCGGCTACCGCCCCGGTGTGGACGTGGCCATCGCCCTGGACCCGGCCCTCAGCGAGCTGGAGATCGCCTACCGCGAGGAGTTCGAGATGCCCGACGCGGTGGGCATGTACCTGTTCTGGCGGGACAAATCCCAGCTGGTGATGGACCGCGAAGCGGTGCTCGAGATCTACATGACAGCGATGCAGGAGTACGACATCCCGCTGCTGTCCATCGAGGACGGCTTCGCCGAGGACGACGACGAGGGCTGGAAGCTCATCCAGGGCAAGCTCGGCGACAAGATCTTCATCATTGGCGACGATCTGGTCACCACGAACGACCGCACCATCGAGAAGGCCGCCGTGGGCGGGATGATGAACGCAGCGCTGATCAAGGCCAACCAGATCGGCACCCTCTTCGAGACGATCCTGGCCATGCTGGTGGCCCTCGGTAAGGACCAGCAGCTGGTGGTCTCCCACCGTTCCAAGAGCCCGAACGACGATATGGAGGCGCAGATCGCTCTGGCGGTCAACTCCCTGGGGATGAAGGCCGGCGGCGGTTCCAACACGGAGCGGCTGGTCAAGTACCAGTCGGTTGTGGAGCAGATGCTCAAGGTCCCCGACGCCACCGGCGAGTTCGCCTTGGTGGAGGGCGGGCAGGCGATCATCCGTGCCATCCGGGCCTACGAGGAGCCCACCAATGCGGGCATCCCCACCGTGGGCGTGACCGCCGAGCTGTACCTGCCCGAGGTGGGGGTCACGATGGCCTTCCGTGGCGCCACGCCGCTGGGCACATCCGCCGGCACCGGTGAGGCGATCCACCTGGTGGACGCCCTGGTCGAGCGGGAGGAGCACCGGGAGGTGTTCGTGCGCCACGGCGGCTTCTTCAACGAGGCCGAGCCGGGCGTCTACAAGTTCAACAACACCGCGGACGACGCCAGCATCAAGGCAGTCGGGGACGAGGAGCTGACCGCCCTGTACCGGCGCTCCCAGCGCTACAACGGCAAGGGCTGCCTCAACGCCGTGGACAACGTGCTGGAGATCATCGCCCCCCACTTCGTCAACCGCAACGCGGCCACGCTGACGCTGCGCAACATGGACCGGGCCCTGCTGGACCTGGAGCTGCGCATCGCCAAGCGCCGGGGCAAGGTCGCCGACGAAGTCAGCGACGACGAGTGCATCCAGATCATGCAGCGCAAGGCAAACCTGGGCATGAACGCGGTGCTGTCCGTCTCCCTGGCCCTCTCCCGCGCCGTGGGGCACATCCGCGGCAAGGAGCTCTACGAGCTGATCCGCGAGGAGATGATGACCACCATCGACCGCCTCGCCTCGTCGTGCGATGTCTCGGTGGAGGGCAGCCGGTTCGAGGACTACGTGGTTGCCCTGCGGGAATCCAACCGCAAGCTGGAGCAGCAGGGCCTGTCCCTGTACCAGGTGCTGCGGGACCAGACGGCGATCTACCGCACCGAGGCCATCAAGCCCGACGCTCCAACCGTGCCCATGTTCTCCATCGACGAGGGCCGGGACGCGACGGTCTCCGTCTCCCCGGAGGAGCCCTCTCAGCCGTCCATCGCCACGGGCGAGGGCACCGAGGCGGAAGGGTTCTCGACCCTGCCCGCGTCCTCGGCGGACGTGCTCAACCTGCACGAGGACGAGCTGATCGCCCAGTCCAACCGCGCCCTGTTCCAGGCCATCGGCGTGCCCGGCGGCACCTCGTTGCAGGATGGCCTGGACGAGTACCTCAAGTTCAAGCGCGTCATCGAGACCCGCGTCGGCAAGTTCGGCATCGTCAACAACCACGTCTTCATGGGCAGCGACGCGCTGCTCGTGCCCTACCTGGCCGTGGAGACGGTGCTGCTGGACGTGGTGACCAAGGACGGGGCCCACCGGGTGGCCTCCCACACCTTCCCCCCCGGCGCCATCCTCACGGATGCGTTGATGAAGACGATGGCGGATTTCAAGGGCAAGACCGTGGATCTGGAGCGGCCGCTGATGGTCGTGGCCGAGAAGGACGCCGATGCGCCGCGCATCAACCGCCTGCGGGACATCGCCGCCCTGCTGCGGGACGTCAACGGCAGCCTCAACCGCAACATCAACGTCTACAAGCTGCGGCACCTGGTGGCCCGCCTGTTCAACCTGTCGGTGCGTTCGCTGGTGCGGGCCAAGAACCTGCAGCCGGAGATCACCCAGGTCACCGACGAACTGGTGGCGCTGCTCAACGGCCGCATGTTCGACCGCCTGCCGCTACTGGTGAGGCTGCTCACCCGCAAGCTGGCGATCCTGGTGGGCAAGCCCAACCTCATCGACCGGGTGTGGAACGACACCATCACCCTGGCCGAGGTCCAGATCCGCGGCAGCGCCATCGTCAACGAGCTGCGGCGTAGCTGCCACCACAGCCTGGGCCGTCGCACCCTGCGCCTCGCCGAGGCCTACCAGGCCTACATGCAGTCCGGCGATACGGAGGCGCTGGTGGAGCTGGGGTTCTCCTCCATGGCCACGGCGGACGTGGAGGCGCGCAGCCGCCAGGAGTCCGTCGAGATCGTCGAGCGGGTGCGCTCCGATCTGGAGCAGCTGCTGGGGGCCACCGAGTCCATCAGCCGCATCAAGGAGTGGCAGGAGATCTACAGCGAAACCCTGCTGCGCTGCGAGTTCGGCAAATCGATCCAGGAGGAGGCGGAGACGCTGATCACCGATGGGATCCGCGCCAAGAACCGCTGGGTCTTCTTGCACCACCTGCGCATCCTGACCCGCAAAGGAGAGGATTTCTCCGAGCCCCGCGAGGTGGCCGAGGAGTTCGCCACCGCCCTGGAACAGATCCAGGACCTCAAGCCGGACGAGCCGGCCTTCGACGTCGAGGTGGCCGAGAAAGCCCTGCGCGACGCGGTCGAGGGGTTCGTCGACGGGATCCAGGAGTACTACCAGACCGAACCGTTCGCCTCGTTGCAGGAGGCGCTGGAGTCCTACGAGCGGGGCGAGTACTTCGAGACCTTCAACGCCACGTACCAGCTGCGCCGCACCCTCAACGACATGCTGCACCGCGGCGGATTCCCCCAGCTTCGATATCTGCTGGTGCAGTTCGACTGCTTGCTCGAAGAGGTCGGCTACCTGGCCCTGGGCAACCTGACGTCGGTCTACCGGGAGGGCCACGTCGATCTGGACGAGTGCTTCGAGGTCATCCGCGTCTGCGTGCTGTGCACCGAGTTCGACGGCATCCGCTCGCGGGACCTGTACGACTGGGCGCACATCCTCACCGACCCGAGCAAGACCGACGAAGAGCTGCTGGACGTCCTGACGGCCATCGAACGCAGCTACCACCTGGTGCACCAGCGGGTGATCCGGCCCTACGAGAAGCTTCGCGAGCGGCTGGGGCTCGGCGAGCAGGAGCACCGGGCGGTCATCGCCAACCTGCAGCGCACCCTGCTGGACCTCAACTCGATGGTGAAGTTCGCCAACATCGCCGTGACCTACATGCGGGATCGGCTGGAGCACGGCAAGCTGCCGGTCCGCAAGCGGGTGGAGCGCAAGCACCTCGGCGGGGAGGCCTTCGACGTGCTGCACATCTCCAGCCGGGAGGAGATCGTAGAGCGCATGTTCGCCGGCGGTTCCTCCCGCAACCTGCGGGATCTGTACGGCGGCAAGGGGGCGGGCCTGGCCTTCATCACCCGCTCCAACATCCCCACGCGGGACGGGTTCATCCTGCCCACCACCGTGGGACGTTCGGGTATTCACCGGAGCGATCCGGCGCGCCTGCGCGACGAGATCACCAAGCACATCCGGACCTTGGAGGTGGACATCTCCACCCAGGTCGGGGCAGAGCGCCGCTTCGGCGACGCCGAGTGCCCCATGCTGGTCGCCGTCCGCGGTGGTTCGGTGTTTTCCATGCCGGGCATCCTCGATTCGGTGCTGTTCGTGGGCATGAACGACCCGGTGGCCGAGGCGTTGGCCGAGCACGATCCGTGGCAGGCCTACGACTCCTTCCGCCGGTTCCTGACCTCCTACGCCAAGGGCGTTTGGAACGTGAATCTCGAGACGTATAACCTGGTGGACGAGGCCAAGCAGCGTTACGGGTTCCAGTACAAGAAGGACATGCCCTGGGAGGCTATGCGGGAGGTGGTCCACAACTGCAAGGCCGTGCTGCGGCAGAAGGGCCACGGCAGGGAGCTGGACGAGATCCTGGAGACCCCGACCTTGCAGCTGGAGGGGGCCGTCCACGCCGTGCTGGAGTCCTGGAACTCGGAGACCTCGTGCCGCTACCGGGAGATCAAGGGGCTCTGCGACTCCTGGCACACAGCCGTGATCATCCAGGCGATGGCCTTCGGCAACCTGGCCAACGCGGAGGTCGAGCCGGGCATGGACGAGACGGTGGCCTCCCTGACGGGGGTCGTGCCCGGCACCCGCATCACCGGCCTGGGCGTCCGCGACCTGCTGGGGGAGATCAAGTTCTCCGCCGCCGGGGACGACCTGGTGGGCGGTGTCATCGGGCCGGGATCGTTGCGTCCGCTGGGTGAACTACAGGAGCTGATGCCGGGACTACACACCCGGCTGCGTCACATCGTGGCGAGGTTGCGGAGGTTGATGGGCACGGACCAGGAGGTCGAGTGGACCGTGGAGCGCGGCGTGCTCAGCGTGCTCCAGACCCGCGCAGCGGCCGCCCGGGAAGACCGGGCACCCAAGCGCTTTGCCCAGCCCGGCGAGCCGGTCACCCTGGGGCTGGGGATCCGCGGCGGCGCCTTCCGGGGCATGGTGGCCTTCAGCGACGAGGACCGGAGCGAACTGGCAGGGACCGCGGCATCGCGGGACGACGTGGACGGCGTGCTGATCGTCCTGGAGAACCCGACCCCCGACGAGATCCCGATGATCATCAGCGCCGATGGCTTGCTCACCGCCAAGGGGGGCTCCACGTCCCACGCCGCCATCGCCGTGGCCTCCGTGGAGGACAAGGACTTCTCCTGCGTGATGAGCGCTGCCGGTTTGAGGGTCAACGTGCGCAAGCAGGAGGCGCTCATCGTGGACGACGATGAGCAGGTGCTGCACCGCATCCACAAGGGGGACATCGTTTCGATTCACGGGACCAACGGCAACGTCTATATCGGTTCCCGCAAGCTAGAGCAGATCACGACGCCGGGCTGATCAACCGCGGCGGCGCCATCCGGCCACGGCCAGCAGCGCCGCGACCAGCAGCAGGGTAGGGGTGTGGCGGTCTGCCCCGCCGATGGCGCAGCCGTCGTCGTCGTCCGGTGGTTCGGTCTGTGTGGGCGGTTCCCACTCCACCACGGTGAAGGAGACGGTCTCGCTGGCTTCGCCCGGGCCCCACGGATCCACGGCCTGGATCTGGAACGAGACCGTGTCGCCGACGGCCACCTCGTCTGTGATATCGAGCATCGTCGAGGTGGTGGTCTCCTCTATGGTGACCTCCTGGTCCTCACTGTCGATCCAGCAAGAAACGCTGTACGTCACCCAGTCGCCGTCCGGATCGTCGGTCGGCTCCCACTGGAGGAGGACGCGTTCCGCCCATGCCTGGTCCGTGGGAGTCAGCCCCGTGGGGGCGGTGGGTGGGCCTTCGTTGGCCACGGCCATCACTGCGGCTCCCGCGTCCGCGCGGCCGCAGCCGTAGTACATGCTCCAGCCCGTGTCGTCGTACTCGCCGTTTTCGATGTCCATCCGGGTGGAGGTCTCGCACAGCACCTCGCGGGCGTCGGCCGCGGTCAGGCGGTCGTTGGCGCCGAACATCAGCGCCAGCACGCCCGAGACGATGGGGGCCGAGGCGCTGGTGCCCGAGAAGCCCCCGTCGTAGTTGTCGTCGCCGTTGAAGCTGCCGTAGCCCGGGTCGCCGGTGAGGTCCGTCGTTAGCACGCCGCCGGAGGGGGCCGCCACGTCCACATGGTCCCCGAAGGAGGAGTACCACTCCCGGTCGTCGTTGCCGTCGACGGCGGCCACGCTGATGGCCTGGGGCTGGGCCTGGAAGCCGTCGTTGCTGATGTCGCAGTTGCCGTTGCCGGCGCTGAGCACGATGGCGCTGCCGAGCCCGCCGCGGCCCTGCTCCTCGGCGTAGACCATGGCGTCCTCGAACACGCTGTATTCGGGGATCTCGGGGCAATCGTCGCCAAACCCCCAGGAGTTTGAGAGCACCCAGGCGCCGGCGTCGACGGACTCCACGAAGCACTTGTAGATGTCGCTCATGTCCGTGTCGCCGCCGATGAGGCGGATGGCGTAGATGTCGGCGTCGTAGGCCACGCCGGCCACGCCCAGGCCGTTGTCGCCGGCCGCCGCGGCCCCGCCGGCGGGGGGGGGGGGGGGGGGGGGCGCGCCCGGGGGGGGGGTGGGGGGGGCGGGCCGCCGGGGCCGGGCGGGCGGCGGCGGTGCCGTGGGGGCCCTCGCCGGCGTTGAAGTTGGGGTTGGAGTCGGCGTCGTCGTCGATGTAGTCCCAGCCGGAGGTGACCCTCAGATCCGGGTGATCCACCTCGACTCCGGAGTCGATGATGGAGATCAGCCCACCGGCGCCGGTGCTGACGGTCCAGGCCAGTTCGGCGTTGATGTCCACGTTGGGGGTCCAGCCGTGCTGGCCGGTGTTCTCCAGGTGCCACTGGCTGTCCACGAAGGGATCATCCGGCATGTCCCGGCGGACCAGGCGCATGGCCAGATCCGGGTGGGCCCAGGTGACGTCCGGGCGCTCCCGTAGCGTGTTGGCGAGGTCGATCTCGTCCACGCCGGGCGCGGGCCGGATGCGTACCACGTGGCCGTCGCCGGCCAGCACCTGTACGTGTGCGATAGCGGGTTCGGCCTGCAAGAGTTGCGGTTCATCCACCCGGGCGAGCAGGAATCCCGTGCGACGGACCGGCACGCCGGCAACGGTGGAGTCTTCGGCGATCGTGGCCATTTCCGGGCCGGTGCCGGGATGGAAGTGGGCAGGCTGGGCGGCGGTCAAGGTGAGCATCAAAACGAAGATCGGCATGTGCGCATCGTAGCCTATCCGGGGCAACGAGGGTATGCTTCAGGCCATGCGGAAGATCCCACTGAGCCTGGCTGTGGGCCTGATCTTGGCCCTGATTTCGTGCAACAACGATGAGCCTCCTGCCGACGACGACGACGCGACGGCTCCCGGATGCGGGGACGGCGTCGTGGACGATGGGGAAGAGTGCGACGACGGGGAGGCCAACAGCGACAGCGAGCCCGACGCCTGCCGGACCCTCTGCCTGGAGCCCAGCTGCGGCGACGAAGTCACGGACACCGGCGAGGAGTGCGACGACGCCAACGACTGGGGCGGTGACGGCTGCACTCCGCTGTGCACGGCAGAAAACGGTCAGCTTGAGGTGGAGTCGAATGACGAACCCGCAGAGGCGGAGGCCTGGGGTGGGGAGACGATTTACGGCGCCGTCACCGAGGGGGATCCGGACTGCTTCTCCTTCAGCCTGGAATACTGCAGCGCGGTGGAGGCGCGGCTGGTGGGTGAATGCCCGGTGCCGGCCACGTTGACCTTGCACGATCCGGACTACGACCAGCTGGCGGTGGGCGTGCCGGGGGCGGATGGATGTGCCGTGCTGGATCCGGAGGAGGAGCCGGGGGCGCGGTTTGTCAACGAGGGGCAATGGACCCTGTGCGTGCACGGGCTGATGGATGGCGTGGTGCCGTACTACGCGCTGGAGATCACGATCGTGGCCCCGGAGGATGCGGCGTACCCCGTCGATGAAGAGGACGATCCGGACGGCGACGGGAAGCCCAATCAGTGCGACGCGGACCTGGATGGTGACGGGGTGGACAACGACGATGACAACTGCCCCGATATCCCCAACGGGGCTTCGGAGACTCCGCTGGCACCTTCGGCGGATGGGTTCATCCGGCAGTGGCTGTCCGCCGGGCCTTACATCGGTAACGACAGTCCCGATGACTGCTTGCCCACGGACATGAACCTGGTCTCCGCGGACGACGCCGCTGCCGAGCCGTCCCTGGGTGATCCGGCCGGGGACGAGACCTGGACCATTCTGTGGAGCCTGGAAGACCGCATCGAATACCTGGACGCCTACGGGCACGTGGACGCTCCGCGTGAGGTCTACAACGTCGCCTACATCTACAGCGACCTCGAGCAGGTCCTCACCATGGGCATGGGGCCGGACGACGGAATCCGGGTCTGGCTCAACGGTGAATCGGTGATGGAGGAGTCGGGCTGCCAGGGTACGAACGTGGATCACTTCACCGAGGACGTGACCTTGCTGGCTGGCTGGAACCGCTTGATGACCAAGGTCCATGACCATGGCGGCGGCTGGGGGAACTATGCTCGCTTCCTGGATGAAGGTGTACCGGTGACTGACATCGAGATCTCGTTGGATCCGTCGGGCACCTGGATGTCGAATCAGACCGACACGGACGGTGACGGTGAGGGCGACGTCTGTGACGAGACCCCGCTGGGCTGAACCATCCCCAGTCCCTGCCCTTGCCCTTGCCCGAGCCGAGTCGTAGCCCCACCCGATCATCCCGGCGCCAGCCCCCACACCTGCTGGAATCACCCACAATCCTGCTGTGTCCCACCGCCTCCAGCCTGCGCTCCGTGGTGGCGCCTCCGGGGCACGGTCGTCCGGGCGCGTCCGGCGAGTGTCGCCCAGCGCCCTCCCTCCCTAATCTTCCGCCCTCCTCCTGTCCGTCCGGTATGCCGGCCCAGCCGTACCCGGAGGGCTCCAGGTTGCCGGTATGCCGGACCACCCGGAAACGTCCCCACTCCGCTGAGACCGGCTGGAGACTACAGTGAGGTGATCCTGCGACGTCCAGCACCGCTCCTCGGCGTCTCTCCCGCGGTTGGCGGCGCTCCGCTTGCCCAACGACTCCGCGGGAGAAACGCTGTCGTCGCTGCGCTTCCGGCAAGAACAGCTGGGTATTCATAAGAAGGAATTTTCCTCGTCCCGTGGCTCCAGCCTCGGGACGCTTCCCCGCACGCTCCCGCGTGCTCCCTCCCCATCCTCGTGCCGAGGATTCTCCTCGGCACTCCCTCCCCGCGCGTTACACGCGCCTCCCCAGTCTTCCTCGTCCCACGGCATCACCGGCATAGAGACAAACGGCGGGACGTCGTAGTGGAGATAGGGTCTGATAGTATCGTTCCTCGGGGACGTTGAAGGCCGCGTCATCCTTTCAACGGAGGTCGAACCCGGATGAAATCCAGCTGGCTTGGAAAGTTCGGACAGTGGTTGGGAACCAGCCCCACCGACGATCGTGAGACAGACGCAGATTTACGACTACCTTTCTGAATTGAGGCAAACAAAGATGGCCCCGGACGGGGCAAGGATTGAGATGTGCCGATCATGTAGAAGGAACTGAACCTACTGAACCCCCCCAGCAATCACCACATGCGGGAATAACAACTCCCTGGCCTGCGCCCCCTCCGGCAGATGCTCCCGTGTCGCATCCATCGTATGCACGATCTCCTCGTAATTAATCTGTGTCTCGGGGATCAGGATCACGTTGTGCTCCCCCGGGTGGGCCGCCTTGACGTGGACCATCAGTTCGCTCAGGGCTTGGAAATCCAGCTTTCCATCGGCGGTGCGAGGGATCGTGGGGCTGGCCTCGGCTTCCGGTTCGGTAGCCAGCAGAGGGCTCTCTCCCTGCACCACGAATCCCCGGTCGGTGATGGCCACGCTGAGGTTGATGGATTCGACGTCCGGGGTAACCCCCGGTGAGATGGCCGGCAGCGAGCTATCCACCACCGCCAGATGCACGAACGTGACCGACAACAGCAAGAACGGGATCAGGATCGTGACCAGATTCATGATCGGGACGAGATTGGGTGGCTTGACGGCTTCGGCGCTGCGGGATTTCTTCTCTTGAGTGGCGGTGGACATGGGTTCCCCTCCTCGGGGCCCGGGCGCTCTCCTTTCAGACGATATCGGGTGAACACGGGTGGGCGGGGTTTTCATCCCCCTCCGTCGATGTTCGGGAGCAGGAATGGCTCAGGACAGCCAATCGGGGGGTGGGTAGCGGCGTTTCGGCCGGCGGCCGTAGGCCAGATCATCGGCCCACAGCGCCACGTGGCGGGCCAGGGGGTTGCGGGTGATCACCCAGCGCACCAGGTCGTGGGAGAGGCTGGCCGGGTGGGCGTAGGGGCAGACCTTGACGCAGATGCAGCAGTCGGTGCCCACCTTGCGCCAGTAGTGGTAGCAGCTGTCCTGCTCGGACACCCAGCGTTGGGATCCGTTGTGGACACCCCGGTCCCCTTCGTCGATGGAACGGGAGGGGCAATTCTCCGAGCATTTCTTGCAGATGTGGCAGAAGTGTTGGACCCCGAAGACGATGGGCGCGTCCTGGGGCAAGGGCATGTCGGTTGTGACTACCGTGAACCGAGCCCGGGGGCCAAAGCGCGGCGTGATCAGCAGCCCCAGCCGGCCCAGCTCTCCCAGCCCGGCGTCCGCAGCGACCGGGGCGCACATCACGCGGTAGTTGCCGTCCACGTGTGCCCGCGCTCGGTAGCCCAGCAGCTGGATGTAGTGGGCCACGGCCACGGCGATTTTACCGCTCTCCAGGTAGCGCCCGGCCGTCTCGATGAGCGTCGGCGGCCGGGGCGCCTGGCGGACGTTCTCGTGCTTCATCTCGACGGCGAAGACGACGGCGTGGGTGTGATCCAGCTCGATCTCCTCGCCCCACGGCCCCTCGCCTCGGGCGGCGTGGCTGTATACATAGGCCGGGTCCAGAGCCGTGAAGCCCACCTGAGCCGCCCCCAGATAGTCGGCCAGCCCGGAGATACGCCGGGCGAACTCATCCGGCGCCGCCTTCTCCGGCGGGTCCACCAGTGGTTCCAGCCCATCGTCCAGCCCGATGCCCTGTCTGCCCGATGCGGCAAGCAGGGCCACGGCGAGGGGCGACTCCATCGGTCGATAGCTGGGGTGCTCTGGATGGCACAGGTCTGGTAAAGCGCGCACCTCGTCGTCAAAGGCGCGTTTTTCCGGGTGCTCCTCGTAGTAGGCCTCGAACTCCGGCGTACCCGGTTCGAGGCGGTAGAAGCGGTGGAACAGGGCGTCCCGCTCGTCCACCCGTTGCCGGTCCCCGATCACGGCGGCGGCGTCTCGCTGGCCAAAGGGAGCGATGAGCGCCACGACGGGGATCCACACCACGCCCAGCAACGTGAGGATGACCCAGGCTTCGGGCCGCAGCACCAGCGCGCAGCCGAACAGGAGGACCATGGGCGTTGTGATCCCGGCGGCCAGGGCCGCGGCGCGCCACTCCTGTTCCTTGAGCGAGTCAGTGAAGAACACCAGCCCCAGCGCCGCAATCGCGGCCACCGTGAGCCAGCCCAGGATCAGCATCTCCACCGGTGTTCTCCATCCGTGGTTGGCCGACAGATTACAGGGCAACCGATAGGAATGGAATCGGACGCCTCTCCCGGGATAAATCGGTCAACAACCTTGATTTGACGGGCTTTGATGTGCTTTGACACACAGCGGCATCTACGTTGGTACCCGAAATTCGGAACGGGATCCCCCCGCTCCACAATGGATGGGCAACCAATCGAGGAGAGAAGACCATGAAGACGTACAACACCATCGGTTTCGCGATGATCTCGGCCATGATTCTGATGCCGCTAGTGGCCCTGGGATGCTGTGGAGGATCGTCGGACCTGGACGCGCTGGTCGACGAGGCCGTCGCGGAAGGCAACGGCGAGAGCACCGGCGCCCTGTACAAGAGCTGTAACGACGCGGGGTCCATCAGCCAGTGCAGCGAATACACCAAGAAGGCCATGTCGCTGCTGGGCGAGGATTTCTACAAGAGCATCTGCGACCTGACCGAGGGGACCTGGTCCGGCGACTCCTGCCCCACCGCCAACCTGGTGGGCAAGTGCGACGACGGCGAGGGGACCATCACCTTGTACTACTCGGACGGTGGTTCCCCCTACGACGAGAAGACGGCCAAGAAGGACTGCGGTGAACTGATGGGCAAGTTCGTCCAGTAGCGCTCGGCAATCACGGTTTCAGGCGACCGCCGACATTCCCGACACGAACGATTCCACACTGTCAAACCGATCATCCGGAGATTTGGCCAGGGCCTGTTGCATGACTGCGTCCAGTTCCCGGGGCACGTCTTCGGGCAGCAGGGCCTTGGCACTGGGCGCATCCTGCATCAGCAGCTTGGCGTAGACACCGGCCAGCGTCTGGTCCAGGAAGGGGGGCTCGCCGGTGACCATCTCGTAGAGGATGGCACCCAGCGCGTGGACGTCGCTGCGGGCATCCAGGGCCTCTCCGCGGGCCTGTTCGGGGGACATGTAGGCGGGGGTACCCACCACCATGCCGCTGATGGTGATGCGGGAGACCTCACCGTCGTCCAGCGGCCTGGCTAGCCCGAAATCCAGCAGCACCGGGTGTTCCTGTTGATGCTGGCCGGACGCCAGGAAGACGTTGGCCGGTTTGAGGTCCCGGTGCAGGATGCCCGCGTCGTGGGCCGCCTGCAGCGCCTCGCCCAGCTGCTGCGTGATGCGCACCGCCTGCTGCCATGGCACCCGGCCGTCGCGAGCCAGCCGGTCTTCGAGTGTCTCCCCGTGGAGCTGGTCCATCACCAGGTAGTGGGTACCGTCCGGGGCCACGTCAAAATCGTGGACGCGGACGATACCGGAGTGTCCGAGCGCTCCCGCCGCCTTGGCTTCCCGGCTGAACCGGCGGATGGCCCGTTCGGAGAGCTGGGCGTCCGGCAGCAAGGTCTTGACGGCAAAACGTTGGCCTGTGCGGACATGACGGGCCGCGTGCACCGTGCCCATGGCTCCTGACCCCAGCACGCCCTCCAGGGCGTAAACACCGTTGAGTACGCTGCCGGTGAGATCCGCCTCGGCGCGGGGTGCCGCCGCCCCATCGACCGCTGTCGCCCTGCCCGTGCCGCTCATGGTCGTGGCCTGCGCCGGAGCCGGCACCAGGTCCGGGATGAGGTCCGCGACGATCCCGGCGGTCGCCGCGTGCAGCACCAGCCGCTCGCTCTCCGCCGGCTCCAGCTGGAGTTCCCGGGAGATGTCCGCCGTGGTCAGATCTCCCACGTGCCGGGCGATGGCGGCCAGCTCGCGCAGCTGCTGCATCCGCCGAAGGCCCCGGACGGCCAGGATCGACAGCCAGACGGTGAAGGCGGCCGGGCCGACCCCCAGCACCAGGGTCAAGAACCAGCCGTTGCGCGTGTCCTGCGCACTCTCGGCCCAGATGATGAAGAAGAACCCCAGGATCAGCCACCAGGCGGCGAAGGCTCCGCTGCCGATGGCCAGCACCAGCAGAGCTCCCGACCGCCGGATGATGGCGCGGGAGGCGGGTTTGACCATGGCCTGATCAAGTTGCATGGCGCACCACATTGTATAGTGGGCCGATGGGAACCACACCACCGCTGATGGCGGAGACATGGCGGACGCCGCTGGGGAGCTTCTTCGGCCGCCTACAGGACATGTTGGCTCTCCGCGAAACCTACCGTAATGAAGGCCGATTGCTGACCATCACCGGCCCCGGTGGCATCGGTAAGACTCGCCTTGCCCACCATTTTATTCACGTGTGCCAGCAAGAAAGCACGGAGGACGAGACCTCTGGCCTGTGGATGACCGACCTCTCCGAGGTGCGCACCACCGACGAGCTGTGCGATGCGATGGAGGCGATGCTGCAGATCCCCCAGCCCCGGCGTTCGTCCGGTGGGGACGCCGTCGAACGTATTGGTCGGGCTCTGGCCGGGCACACGACGGCGCTGCTGGTGCTGGATAGTTTTGATCACTGTGTGGAGCTGGCGGGGGAGACCGTCGGGCGCTGGCTGTCGATGGCGCCGGAGGTCCGATTCCTCATCACGTCACGGGAACAGCTGCACCTCTCCGGCGAGAACGTCTACGAGTTGAAGCCGCTGAGCCTGCCCGACGGGGACATCTCCTTTGGTGAATCCGAGGCCGTGTCCCTGTTCGTGGAGGCCGCGCGGCGGGCCAACCCGCGCTGGGAGTGCGAGGACGCCGAGGCACCGTACGTGGCCGCCATCGTCGCGTTGCTGGATGGCAACCCCCTGGCCATCGAGCTAGCCGCGACCCGCCTGGCCGTGATGGGGCCGAGGGCGCTGCTGCACCGGCTGCGTAGCCGGTTCGACATCCTGCGCAAGGCCCACCGCGGGAAGGCGGGGCGCCACGATACGCTGGCGGCCACGGTGGAGTTCTCGTGGACGATCCTGCAATTGTGGGAGCGGGAGGCGCTGGCCCAGTGCGCCATCTTCCGCGGCGGGTTCACGCTGGAGGCGGCAGAGGCGGTGCTGGAGCTTGGGCCGGAGGCGCCACCGGTCATGGACGTCATCCAGGCCCTGCGGGACAAATCCCTGCTCCATGGGTTCGAGCCCCGCGGCCTGACGGGGGAGCTCCGGCTGGGCATGTACGAGACGATCCGCGACTATGCGCGGGCGCGCCACGACGAGATGCCACACCAGCAGGGGGTGGAACAGCGGCACGCGGCGTTCACGGTGGCCGAGGCGGAACGGCGGATGTCCCTGGCCGATCAGGTTGGGGGGGCTCGGCCTCCTACGATTTGCTGGCCGAACGGCAGAACCTGCTGGCCGTCGCCGAGCGCGTGCTGCGGCAGGGCCCGGTCACAGCGACCCGCGCGGAGCCGGCGCTCAGGGCGTTGCTCGTGCTGGAGCCCGTGTTATTGCACCGCGGCCCGCTGGAGAAGTACTCGATCCTGTTCGAACCGGTCCTGGAGGCCACGGCCCGATCAGGGGCCGATCCCCTGCTGTATTGCCGAGCGCTGGCCTCGAGGGGCCGGATGTTGCTGCTGCGCGGTCAGGGGCAGCAGGGGCTCAAGTGCCTCGTCCAGGGGCTGGATATCGCCGGGAAGCTGGGCGACGACGGGGTCCGGGGCCGGATCGAACTCCAGCTGGGGATCGCCCTGGCCCAGCGCGGCGACCACGAGCAGGCCGGGGGCCATGTGCAACGGGCGATGGCGGTGCTGGACGGGGCCCGCGACGGTGTCGCTTTGGGCCGCGCCCGACGTTGCCTGGCCGAGATCGCGCACCATGACGGGCAATTCGACGAGGCCCAGCGCCTGCTGGAACAGGCCCTCGTGGCCCATGCGGTGCCGGGGGCCGAGCTGGACCGCGTGGCCGATCTCCAGCTGCAGGCCCGTTTCCTCCTGGACTAGGGGGAGGCCGAGGGGGCGAACGCCAGCATCGACGAGAGCCTCGTCATCGCCCGCCAGATGGAGGACAGGCGGGGTGATGCCGTCGCCCGTGGATTGAGGGCCTTGGCCCACCACGCCCGCGGCGAGCTGGATCCGGCACGGCTGGAGTACGAGGAGGCCATCGTCCGAGCGGGGCAACTGGGATTCGGACGGCTGGAAGCGGCCATTACCGGGAACCTGGCGGTCCTGGCCCTCGAACAGGGGCAGAACGTGGAATCCCGTGCCCTGCAGGCCCGCGCGAGCGCGCTGCTGGAGGAGGACGCCGATGCGGAACTCACCGCCCTGCACCAGGTGTACATCCAGGGGATGGAGGCGCGCTGTGGGCGGTGCGATGGGATGCGCGAGATCGTCCGCCAGGTGGAATTCATCGCCCCCCATTCCGTTCAGGTCCGGCTGGCACGGCGTTGCTTACAGGCCACCTTGGCCGACGACGAGGGGGAGCCCCGGTCCATGCTCCCCGAGGAAGACCTGGTGGTCGGAGCCGGCGGCAGCTGGTTCCGCGCCCCCAGCGGAGAGCGGGTCAACCTGGCCCACCGCAAACCGCTACGGTTGCTGCTCCACGCGTTGATGCAGCGGCGCCTGTCGCAGCCCGCGGCGCCCATGCCCTGGGACGAGGCGCTGGAGGCCGGCTGGCCCGGTGAGCGGGTCATCGCCTCCGCCGGCGCACACCGCGTCCGCGTCGCCATCTCCACGCTGCGCAAGTTCGGCCTGCGGGACGTGCTGCACACGGAGGAGGGGGGCTACCTGCTCGATCCCGATGTGGCGGGGCACCTCATCGAGTAGGCATGAGAGTAGACCTCGCCAGATACCGGGAACGGACGCGTTCCATCCGCCGGTGGTCCACCGTGTTGCTGACCATCGGCGGTGCCGTCGCCTATTTTGGGCTCGTCTGGGCGGTGCTGGGGATCCTCACGCTGATCTATCCCGCCAGCATCGAACACGAAGACTACTGGATCGCCATCGGCGCCCTGGCGCTACTGGCCGTCATCCCCTGGACCTTCGCTGCCATCTTCGTGGTGCCAGGGATCCGGGGGCGCCGTCGCCTGAGGCGGTTGCAGGAGCTGGCCGTGCACCTGCGGCAGACCGGGCGGATGGACGACGACGAGATCGAGCAGGCGCTGGAGACCGACGCCGCCGGACGGGAGCGGTTGGTCAAGGACGCCATCGAGCTGGGCATCCTCGACGGGGTGGGGGAGGGGGCCGGTGCTGGAATCGAAGGCCCGGTGATCAAGGGCAGCTATCGTGTGGAGCGGGTGGTCCGTGCGGACGCCGGCGGCGGCCTCTACCGGGTCCGTCAGGTGCGATCCGGTCAGGCCTATCTGCTCCGCATCTTGCTCCCGGACGGGGAACTGGACGCGGCCGGGATCCGTGCCCTGGAGCGGCGAGCCCTGGCGCTGAGTTCAATGGAACACCCGGTCATCCCCCGGATCATCGACATGGACACCAGCGAGCAGGGGGAGCGTTTTATGGTCCTGGACCTGGGGCCATCGCGATCGCTGGAGGATCGCATCGCAGCCGAGGGGACGATGCCGGCGCGGGAGGCCCTCGACATCGCGTGGCAGGCGGCCGACGCCGTCGCCGCGGCCCACGGCGAGGCCTTACCCCACGGGCAACTGAGCTCCCGGACCATACTGCTGGCCAGCGCGCCGGGTGGGGAGCGCCCGGTGCTCCTCCCCTGGGACTGGTCACTCGCCCAGGACAGGGCAGCGCAGCAAGGGGATCTGGACGCGTTGTGCCGCATCATCAGGGACTTGATCGAGGGTGAGGAGATGCCTTCCGCGCTTGCCGAGGCCATCGGCACGACCGCTGCACCGGTCCACGAACGGGTGGAGAGTATCGATGAGTTGCGCCAGCTATTGATGGATTGTTTGCACGCCGGAGCGTAGTCGCCGTCCCCTGGATTGGGATATTCTGCTACGTGAGATACAGAGGCAATGGGCTGGTAGCCGTGGGTGGCGAGTGCCAAAAATCAAGAAGATAAAGCGCCTCGTGGTCGAGGACGGCACCCGTATCGATCACTTTGTCGTGTTGAGGATGATCGGCCAGGGCGGCACGGGGCAGGTGTTCCTGGCACGGGATACGCGCCTGGGCCGCAAGGTCGCACTCAAGCTCTTGCGGCGCGAGACTCTGGGCTATTTCGACGAGATGGAGGCCTTCATCAAGGAGGCCCGCATCACCGCGCGCTTCAATCATCCCAACATCATCACTGTCCACGACGTGCTCAAGTGGAACGAGCGCCCCTATCTGGTGATGGAGTACCTGCAAGGGCAGACGTTGCAGCGGCGCCTGTACCGCCAGAAGTTCAGCCCCAAGGAGACGGCCCGCATCGGGCTGGCCATCGCCAGCGCTCTCGAGGAAGCGCACGCCCACAAGATCCTTCACCGCGACCTGAAGCCCGACAACGTGATCATCCCCCCCGACGGCCGCCTGCGGGTGCTCGATTTTGGGCTGGCACGCCTGGGCACCGTGGCCAGGGAGGAGATTGCGCGAGCAGAGACCAGCGGGGAGCTGCACGCACTCACGCCCGAATCATTCGATGGCGAGGCCTCCGGCATCGGCCTCGATGGCGTGGAGACCCCCAAGGGCAATGTCCGCGGCACCCCGATGTACATGGCACCCGAACAGTGGCGCAAGGAGGCGCTGTCGCCGGCGACCGACGTGTGGGCGCTGGGGATGTCCATGTACCAGATGGCACTGGGACGGCACCCCTGGGACGGCCTCTCGAACCGGGAGATCGCGTTGATGGCCACCGACGACGAGCCGGTGGAACTGGCCGGGGACGACATCCCCGCGGAGCTTTCGCTGCTCATCGGGAGGTGCCTGGCCAAGGACCCGGACAGGCGCCCCGCGGTGGGCAAGCTGATCAGCGCCCTGGAAGATTTCCTGCAACTGGATCTACGGGGACAGCCGGAATATATCCGCCCGTTCAATGGCCTGCTGCCGTTCGATGAAGACCAACACAATCGGTTCTTCGGGCGTGATGCGGAGATCGCGGTCTTCTTGGAGACGATGCGCGAAGCGCCCGTGATGCCGGTCATCGGCCCGTCGGGGGCGGGCAAGAGCTCATTCGTGCAGGCGGGCATCGTGCCCCGCATGCATGAACAAGGCCGCTGGTCGGTGCTGCAGATGCGCCCCGGCCAGCGCCCCCTCCACGACCTCGCCGACCTGGTGCTGTCCTTCCGCGGGGGCGGGACGACCCTCTCCCCGACACTGAAGCAGGCGTCGGCCCTCCCCACCGAGACGGCCGCGGCGTTCGATCTGGAGCGGGCCACCGGGCGGCGCGCCGAGTTGGCCCTGGAGATCGCCCGCTCACCCGCCACACTGGGGCTCAAGCTGACCGAGATTGCGGAGCGGGAGATCAGCAAGGTCCTGCTGTTCGTGGACCAGCTGGAGGAGCTGTTCACCCTCAGCGACGACGACCGGACCCAGCAGCTGTTCCTCGAAGCCCTCTGTTCGGCCGCCGACGATCCGATGGGCAATGTGCGGGTCGTGTTCACGCTACGCGCCGATTTCATGGGCAAGCTGGCGCTGAGCCCGGCCTCCCGTCAGGCGCTCTATGACGTCACGGTGCTGGGTTGCCCCACACCCGAATCTCTCGAACAGATCCTCACGCGACCTGTGGAACTGGCCGGGTATGGCTACGACGACCCCGAGTTGGTAGCCGAGATGGTGGCGGCCGTCAGGGGAGATGATGCCGCGCTCCCCTTGCTGCAGTTCGTCGGGCAGGTGCTGTGGGCCCGGCGGGACCAGCAAAACAAGCAGCTCACGCGCGCTGTCTACGAGGAGGTCGGGGGAGTTACCGGAGCTCTGGCCCGCCATGCCGATGCCTTGATGGACTCGTTGCCACCGGAACAGTTGCGTGTAGCAAAACAGATTTTCTTGCGACTCGTAACCCCCAACGGTGGCCGGCGCACGGTCCGCCGATCAAAGCTCGTCGATGGGCTAGGGGATCAGGCGCAGGAGGTCGTCAACCGGCTGGTGAAAGAGCGGGCTATCATGGCCCGCCAGATGCGCAAGGGGGAAGAGACGGACCCGGGGGGCGTGCACGCGGACCTCGAGCTGATCCACGAATCGCTGATCCAGACCTGGGGCCGGTTTGGCCGCTGGAGGGACGAAAACCGGGAAGAGCTGATCTTCATCGACCAGGTGGAACAGGCGGCCAAACTCTGGGACCAGCGCGGGCGCCGGGAGGCGGAGTTGTGGAGCGGTGATGCGCTCCGCGACGCCTTACGTTTTTTGGAACGGTTGGGTTCTACCGCCCCCACGAGCGTGGTCCAGTTCCTGGAACAGGGAGACAGGCTGGAGCAGCAAAAAGCGCGAAAGAAGCGCAATTCGCTCATCGTGGCGGCCGCCATGCTCATCGCCCTGACGATGATCATGACCGGGCTCACCATCGGCGCGCGCAGGGCGCGGCAGATCGCGGATGCCCAGCGGCACCAGGCGGAAATCCGGCGGGCGGACGCGCTGCGCGAGGCCTCCCATTCGGCCATCGAACGGGGTGATCTGCTGGGGGCCAGATCCCAGCTTCGCCAGTCCCTCGAGCTGCAGGACTCGCCGCTGGCCAGGGCGCTGTGGTGGGAACTGGAAACCCGGAATCTGAGGTGGACCGCGGACGTCGGTTCCGTACTCTACGGCGTGAATTTCTCCCCGGACGGGCGGAGCATCGCCGTCGCGGCGCAGGACTGTAACATCTATGTGTACGACACGCGCACGGGCCAGCCGGTGGTGCTTCGGGGGCATCGGGACCAGACACACCGGGTGATCTTCTCGCCGGACGGACGGTACCTCCTGTCGGGGAGCTGGAGTGGCCAGGTCGGGCTGTGGGATCTGCAGACCGGCTCATCCCGGATCTGGCAAGCCCATGAGGAATACATACACACGACCAGGTTCAGTCCGGATGGGGAGCATTTCGCCACGGCCAGCCGGGACGGTCTGATCCGCCTGTGGAACACGGAAACCGTCGAACAGGCACTCACATTCGAGGGGCACACGGGTGCCATCTACAAGCTGGTGTTCAGTGAAGACGGCGGGCAACTCCTGTCCGCCAGTGGCGACCATACGGTTCGGGTCTGGGACACACAAAGTGGTGAGGAGATGCGGCGCCTCGTGGGGCACACGGACCGGGTCGTGCGGGCGATCTTCAGCCCGGATGGCACGCGTGTCGCGTCGGGGGGGCGCGACCGGACCGTCCGGCTCTGGGATACGTCAACAGGCCAAGAACTGGCCGTCTTGGAAGGCCACACCGACCGCATCTTGAGCCTGCGCTTCTTCCCGGATGGACGGCGGTTGGCGTCGGCGAGCTGGGATAACACGGCCCGGATCTGGGATGTGGCGACCGGTGAACAGCTGGTGGTCTACACGGGACACAACGACAAGCTCCGTGGCATCAAGCTCAGCGAGGACGGACGGTTCATCGTCTCGGCCGGGCTGAGCCCGGATATCCACGTATGGGATACGGAGACCGGGGAGACGATCCAGATCCTCCAGGGCCACACGTCCATCATCGCCCATTTCGATCTGAGCCCCGACGATGAGCAGCTGGCCTCGGTGAGTTACGATCTCTCCGTCAAGCTGTGGGACCTGGACGTCAAGCGGCAAGGCGTGGATTCCAGAGGGCACCTGCAGGCGACCTGGGGCGTCGATTTCAGCCCCGATGGTCAACAGCTGGTCAGCGGCGGGATGGATGGTGCGTTGAAGCTGTGGGATGTGGCCAGCGGCAAGCAGATCGACAACTTCACGGGATTCGGCAGGGAGCACGCAGCAGCCAAGAGTTCCCCCGATTATCCGCTGGTTGCCACCACGGGCCGCCGCAAACGTTCTGTCATGCTCTGGGATGTCCACGAGGGGATCCCTGTCAAGGAGATGTACGGCCACGAGGCCACGGTCTTCGATATCGTGTTCAGCCCCGACGGCCGGCGCATCGCATCGACAGGGTGGGGCGGAGAGATCCGGCTGTGGCACGCGGACGAGGGGAATGTCGCGCTTACCATTCAGTCCGGTCAAAATTCGATCTCTGGCCTGGACTACAGCAGCGATGGCCGGTGGATCGCCAGCGCCGGCAGAGACCACTCGATCAAGGTCTGGAATGGGGCTACCGGCAGGCTAAGGCACGACCTGCGGGGGCACACCGAGGAGGCGCGGGGTGTGGCCTTCAGTCCGGATGGGAGCATGCTCGCTTCTTCTTCAGCGGACGGCACGGTACGGCTGTGGAACATGACCACGGGGGAAGGGCGCGTCGTGGGGGAACACGACGGGCGTGTCTACTGGATCGATTTCCACCCAGACGGGCGGCGTATCGGAGCACCTTGTTCGGATGGGACGGCGGTGATCTGGGACGTGGAAAGCGGGAGCAAGACCGTGCTCCGGGGGCACCAGTCGGAGGTGAACCGCGTGACCTTCAGCCCCGACGGCCAGTTGGCGGCCACCAGCAGCGACGACGGGAGCGTTCGCCTCTGGCAGGCGGACGATGGCCAACCCTACTGGCGAGGTCCGGCGATGCTCGGCTCACCCCCTGACGTCCTGACCCATCTGGGGTGGCTGCGGGATGAACCATCCGCGAGCGAGGCCGGCACGAGTTCCTGGCGGGGGGCGGCCCAGGCAGGCGCTCGTCTCGCTCGCTCCGGGGACGACGGGTTGGTGTGCATGTGGACCCGTTCACGGACGCTGGAGATCTGGGACACGGCCCGGGACAAGCAGCTCAGTGCGGGCTCCGTGCCCGAGCTGTCCAACGTGCTGGCCATGCCTGGCGGATGTGTGCTGCTGGGCGAGAATGGGGACGTGCTCGTCCGCAAGCCTGAGGCGGAGGACGTCTTGGTGCAGCAGGGGGCAACCGCCATCGCCTGGCATGCCGGCGAGGTACTCGTGGCCGCCGGCCGTGAGGTCCTGGCGTTCGACGCGACGGGGCAAGAAACGGGGCGATTCCCCGCCGACCTGGGCGTCACGTCCATGGTGCTCATCGACGATCAGCTGTTGCTGGGGTACCGGGACGGCAGCGTGGAGATTGCAGCCCGTGGCGGGGCCACTTCAGACGTATCGGTCAAGCTGGAGAACACGCCATCCAGTCACGTCGTTTCTTTGATCCCCGGACCGATGGGGAGCTTCATCGCCGGCTATGGCAACGGTGTCGTGGGTGCCTGGAACCGTGAAACCGGCACGAACCTGTTCCAGACCAAGCTCCACGGTTCCGTGGTCCACCTGCAGATGCACGATACGACGTTACACGCACTCACCGAGATGGGCGACTACCAGCGCTTCGATCTGGGCGTCTTCTACCTGGAATACTGCGAGCTGTTGAGGGAGGTCTGGGACGACGTCCCCACCGTCTGGATGGACGGCCAGCCCACGGTCCAGGCGCGGGACCCAGACCATGATTGTCAGCCCTGAACCGCTCCGATGATCAGCCCCACCGCCAGCACGACCGTGGCCACTCCGGAGGTGGCCCCACCGGCGACGAGCAGCTTGTTGGCGAAGGACGTCGTGCTCTTGAGCAGCTCATCGCGGCGGTTGGGGGAGAGCATCAGCGATGCCCACGCCGGCGACCCGATGGCGTTGTCGTCCGTCACACGGCCGCAAGCATAGATATGTTCGGCGGGGAGCATGCACCTCTCCGTCACCTCATACTTGGCTGAATCCGGGATGCGGATACGGTCGATGATCTGGCCCGTGGAGACGCTGAAACCGTGGTCGCCAAAATCGATGGCGCCGCCGGTGACCACATCCATGATGCCGCGGCCGCGGGTCTTGCGGAAGGTCTGCTTGAGTTCGAAATCGCCCCCCTTACCGGCATTGACCCGGACGGGGCCCGAGCCGTCGTCGATGGTGAACGACGCCGACTGCTTGCCGTCCTGCAGCAGCTTGCTCTTGCGCTGGTCACCGGACTTCCAGCGGGCCATCACCTTGTATTCGTAGAACAGGCATTCGGTGTGGGTCACGGGTGAGACCAGTAGCTGGGGCGCGTCCACGGAGCCTTCTGCGGAGATGCCACCCTTTTCGTTGGCGACGGCCTTGCCCTTGGCACAGATATCGCCCGTCTTGGCAAAGGGAGTCTTGGAGATGCGGCCCGAACGATAACGCTGGAGTGCACCGCCGGCGAGGGCCAGCAGGCCAATGAGGAGCAAAATGGAACCGATAGCGACCATGACGTACCTCCTTGTGCCGGTCGTCCCGGCGATTGATGGGGGGAGGTTGGCCGGTGGCGCAGGGTCAACGCGAATCAAAGGTGATCAAACGGGATCAAACCGCCGGGGTGGGGCAGAGGGCAGGCGTAGAGGGAGTTACTTCTTGTTGGCCGCGGGCCGGGAACCGCCACCGGCGAGATGGTGCTCGTAGCACAGCTGGCGGTGCCCGCTGGGGGCGTAGACGCTCTTTTCGCAGCCCTTGACGGAGCAGCGCGGCCATTTCTTGATCTTGGCGGCCGGCTGCTTGGCTTCATCTCTGGCGGCCTTGTACCTGCCAGCATCCGACTTCTTGCGCAGCTTGGTTTTCCTGGGGGAGTCAGCGTCCTTGGGAGCTGGCTCCGGCTCGGGCTCGGGCTTTTTGCGGCGTTTCTTGGGTTCCACCGGAGGGATCACGGTGGGG
This sequence comes from uncultured Rickettsiales bacterium, assembly GCA_964504165.1. Lineage (GTDB taxonomy): Bacteria > Myxococcota_A > UBA796 > UBA9615 > CAYRNR01 > CAZDDH01. Next base: position 36,458 of record CAZDDH010000058.1, read on the forward strand.
ATGACCTCGGGCCTCGGCTTGGCCTTCGCGGGCTTTGCCGGGGGCTTAGCCACAGGCACGGGTTGCCCTTCGGGCTCGCCGGCCGGCGGAACTTGGAGCCCCTGCCGCAACACGGCGGTCTCCTCGAGCTGCAGTCGAACGGCTTCCTCGACCAATTCGGCTGCCAGTTGAGACAGGGACGAGGCATCCATGACCTCGCCTGGAGACGCCACGACATCGTCCATCTTCGATGTGGCCAGAATATCGGCCAGTTCCATGACGAAAGACTGTACGACCTCGTCGAGCGCTGTCTGAAGTGGTTTGGGATCGGGCAACGGCTCTCTCCGTGATACGAGGGAGGATGAATAGCATACAGTACACGTTTCCTGTGAATTCTGGTAGGCCATAGTCCCTGTAGGAGTGCCGTATGACCGAGCGAGACGACCATCACATGACGCCGGACGAATTCCGCCGCTACGGCCGCGAGGTCGTGGACTGGATTGCGAGTTACATGGAACAGGTAGAAACCTACCCTGTGCTGTCCCAGGTGACTCCCGGGCAAATCCGGAGCAGTCTCCCCGCGAACCCACCGCGGGAGGGCGAACCCTTCTCTCGCGTCATGGCCGATGTGGACCGGATCCTGATGCCCGGCGTGACCCACTGGCAATCCCCCAATTTCTTTGCCTATTTCCCGTCCAACGCTTCGGCCCCATCGATGCTGGGTGACCTGCTTAGTGCAGGGCTCGGGGTCCAGGGCATGTTGTGGTCCACGAGCCCAGCCTGCACCGAACTGGAGACCCTGGTGATGGACTGGCTGGTGGAGATGCTGGGCCTTCCCGCGAAGTTCCGGTCGGACGGGGAGGGTGGTGGGGTCATCCAGGACACCGCCTCCAGCGCAACCCTGTGCGCGTTGCTGGCGGCGAGGGAGCGGGCAACCGGATACCGGACCGACGCCGAGGGCTGCGACGGGACTCTCGTCGCCTATACATCGGCCGAGGCCCACTCCTCCGTGGAGAAGGCCGTGAGAATCGCCGGCCTGGGCCGGAGGCAGCTCCGGCTGATCGCGGTGGACGAGAAGCTGGCTATGGATCCCGGGGAACTCGAAGCCCGCCTGGACGAGGACAAGGCGGCTGGGCTGACCCCGTGCTTCGTGGCCGCGACGGTCGGGACCACGTCCAGCAACGCCATGGATCCTGTGCGGGCCATCGGCGAGGTCTGCGCACGGGCCGGCGTATGGTTCCACGTGGACGCAGCCATGAGCGGCACGGCGGGGCTATGCCCCGAATTCCGGCATCACTTCGACGGGCTGGAGTTGGCGGATAGCTATTGTTTCAATCCCCACAAATGGATGTTCACCGCCTTTGACTGCAATTGTTTCTGGGTGGCCGACCGGGGGGCGTTGATCCGGACCCTGAGCGTGCTCCCGGAGTATCTACGCAACCAGGCCACCGAGTCGGGAACGGTCATCGACTACCGGGACTGGCACATTCCCCTCGGCCGGCGCTTCCGATCGCTCAAGCTGTGGTTCGTCATCCGTCACTACGGTGTGGAAGGGTTGCGTTTCCACGTCCGGCGTCATGTGGAACTCACGCGGCGCTTTTCCGAGATGGTGTCGGCGGACGATCGGTTCGAACTGGCCGCGGATGCCCCGTTGAACCTGGTGTGTTTCCGTCACCGCGGTGGCGACTCGATCAACCGCCGCATCATGGACACGGCCAACGCCTCAGGGAAGCTGTATCTCACCCACACCAAGATCGATGGCCGTTTCACCTTGCGCATGTCCATCGGGCAGATGAACACCGAGGAACGGCACGTGACGGAGGCCTGGGAGCAGTTGTGTGCGGCGGCGGCGCGGGAAGGTGGCGGGGCAAGCCGTTCATGACTAGGATGTTCGGTCAGGTTGAACGAATCCGGAGGTTTCAGATGGCTCAGCGTATGCAGTTGTTGTTGGTGGTGGGGCTCACGATCGGGTTGGCCTCGGGCACAGCGTCTGCCGGCAAGCTCAAGTATCCCGATGCCAGGCGCGTCGATCACACGGACGACTACCACGGGACGGTTGTCGAGGATCCCTACCGCTGGCTGGAGGACGACGTCCGGGAGTCCAAGGAGGTCGCCGACTGGGTCACCGCCGAGAACAAGGTCACCGGCAAGTACATCAAGGGTATCAAGGAGCGCAAAGTCATCCGGGAACAGCTGGAGACGTTCTGGAACTTCGAGAAGTATTCCTCGCCGTTCAAGGCGGGCGGCCGCTATTTCTACTTCCACAACTCCGGGTTGCAGAACCAGAGCGTGCTGTACGTGATGGATTCCCTGGACGACGAACCCCGCGTCTTGCTGGACCCCAACGAATGGTCGGAGGACGGGACGGTCGCGCTGAGGGGGTACTCGGTCAGCGACGACGGGCGTTACCTGGCATTTGGACGCTCGACCGCCGGTTCGGACTGGCTCGAATGGAACATCCTCGATATGGAGACCGGCGTCGAGCTGCCCGAGACGCTCAAGTGGACCAAGTGGACCAGCGCATCGTGGACGAGGGACAGCCGTGGATTCTTCTACTCACGGTACCCGGCCCCGGAGGAGGGCGAGGAGTTCCAGGCGCAAAACAAAGACTCCAAGATGTATTACCACCGCGTGGGCACTGACCAGGGAACGGACGTACTCGTCTACGAGCGCCCGGAGGAGCCTGACTGGGGGATTCATGGCGGTATCAGCGAAGACGGCAAGTACCTGATTATCGTGCTGACCAAGGGTACGGACGACAAGTACAGGGTGCTCTACAAGGATCTGGACGAGCCCTACGGCATGCCCATCGGACTCATCAACGAGTTCGAGAACGAGTATTCGTTCCTGGGCCACGACGGGTCACTCTTCTATTTCAAGACCGACGTGGACGCCCCGCTGGGCAAGATCATCGGTATCGACATCAACAAGCCGGGCAAGGAAGACTGGATCGAGATTATTCCCGAAGCCGAGTGGAACATGGCCGGCGCCGGTTTGGTGGGTGGCCTGTTCGTCGTGAAGTACCTCAAGGACGCCACCAGCTATATCCGCATGTTCAACATCAACGGGGCCCACATCCGAGATGTGGAGCTGCCCGGTATCGGCACGGCGGGTGGATTTGGCGGCCTGCGCACCGACACGGAGACCTTCTATACTTTCTCCAGCTACAACGCCCCGCCCAGCATCTACCACTACGATCTGATCACGGGCGAGAGTGAGCTGTGGCGCCAGGCCGACGCCGGCCTCGACCCGGAGAGCCTGGAGGTCAAACAGGTCTTCTACGAGAGCAAGGATGGCACGCGCGTACCCATGTTCATCGTGCACAAGAAGGGGCTGGAACTGGATGGCAACAACCCCACGTTGCTGTACGGCTACGGTGGTTTTAATATATCGCTGACCCCGTATTACAGCGTCACTCGCCGTACCTGGATGGAGATGGGTGGCGTATACGCCGTGCCCAATCTGCGTGGCGGCGGCGAGTATGGCGAGGAGTGGCATCAGGCCGGGATTAAGCTGAATAAACAAAATGTTTTTGATGACTTCATTGCGGCCGCCGAATGGCTCATCGCCAACAAGTACACCAGCAGCGACAAACTGGCCATCTACGGCGGCAGCAACGGCGGCCTGCTGGTGGGCGCCTGCATGACCCAGCGACCCGAACTATACGCCGCGGCCATCCCGGCGGTGGGCGTCATGGACATGCTTCGTTTCCACCAGTTCACCATCGGCCGCTACTGGGCGGACGACTACGGCAGCGCCGACGATCCCGAAGAATTCAAGGCTTTGTACGCCTATTCGCCCTACCACAACCTGAAATCAGGCACACAATACCCATCCACGATGGTCACCACCGCCGACACCGACGACCGCGTCGTCCCCGGCCACAGCTTCAAGTTCGCCGCCGAATTGCAAAACGCCCACGCCGGCGACAATCCCGTCCTGATCCGCATCGAAACCAAAGCCGGCCACGGCGGCGGCATGCCCACCGCCAAGGTCATCGACGAATACGCCGACCTGTGGGCCTTCCTGCTCACCGAACTGAACTTCGATCTGCCCGACGATTTCTAGCCGACCTCGAGACGAAGAATAAAGAAGCGCGTGAAACGCGAGAGAGGGACGTAGCGGGGAGAATCCCCGCTACGAGGAAAAATCCCCGTCTCCCCGAGTCGCTTGTCGCAGCCAAGCCGACGTTCCCTCCCTCCCCGAGTCGCTTGGCACAGCCAAGCCGACGTTCCCCCTCCCCGAGTCGCTTGGCGCAGCCAAGTCCCACTCGTTCCGGTTCCATCAAACCAGTTGAAATCACAGGTGTATTCATGAA
>CAZDDH010000059.1:0-40419 GCA_964504165.1 uncultured Rickettsiales bacterium
CCTCCACCGCCGTCACGGCGAGGAAACAGCGCTTGTAGGTGTCGTAGGGGTACCAGCTGCTGGAGAGGATACGCTTGGCCAGGAGTTCCTGGTCGCCGGGGGTGATGCGATCGTCGTAGGCGCTGCCTTTGTGGGCGCGGATCGTCTTGGCCCAGCCCACTAGAATCGTGCCCTTTGCGTTGTTCAACGAGATCCCCCCCGGTCGGGTGTTGATAGCAGTTCCGTCCGTTCAAGATAGCACGGCGCGGTACTTGTTCACCGCGCCAGCAGCGCGTCCAGGGCCTCGTCGATACGGGTGTCGCCGTTGCCGTAGCCGCTGATGTAGGCCGTCACCAGGCCCTCGGCGTCCACGATGAAGGTGACCGGGATGCCGTAGATATCCAGGTCCTTCATGGCACCTTTGCCGGCCCAGCCGACGGTGTACTTCACCTCCTCGGCGTCTTCGAAGAATTCATGGAGAGTCTTTTGCTTGCTGTCCACGGACAGCGCGAGCACCGTGACACCGGCCTCCTGGCGCGCTTCGGCGAGCTCCTGGATGTGGTCCAGTGCCTGGCGGCAGGGGCCGCACCAGGTGGCCCACATATCGACGATGCGGATCCCCGGGTAGTCGGCGATGGTCTTGGCCTCCCCATCGACGTCGAAGGAGATGGAGGGGAAGGGCTGGCCGACCAGGGCATGGGTGGGTGGGTTCTCCGACTTTTCGGCACCCTCTTCGGCAGCTTTGGCGGCCTCGGCCGCGAGCGTCCGGAGGGCCAGGTAGCCGTCCAGGCCATCGGGGCACCAGTAGGGACGGGTGGGGAACAGCTCCTCCGTCTTCGCCCGAGCCGCCGCCACGGCCTCCTCGTCCTCCACGGCGCCCGAGGAGAGGCTCATCAGCAGGTACTCCAGCGCCTCGTCGTCGCGCCCCAGGGCGGCGTAGATCAGGCCCATGTGCATGAACAGCTCGGCGTTCTGGTTGTGCAGCAGCGCCTCCCGTAGGGACGCGGCTGCCTCGTCGAACCGCTCGAGTCGGTAGAGCAGCCAGCCCCGGGTATCGAGGTAGGCCGCCAAGGTGGTGCCTTTCTTCTCGAGCCAGGGTTCGTAATCCGGGCTCCAACCCCTGGGGGTGTGTTCGTATTCGGTGGCCCCATGCTGGTCGATGGCGCCATCGATGGCCTGCAGGGCCAGCTCCAGATCCTCCCCGCGTAGCGCCGCCTTCCAGGCGAAGGCGTTGGCGGCCGCCGCATCGTCGGGAAACGCTTGATAGGCCTCCCGGCGGGCCTGGTACGCCTCGTCCTCCCGCTCCAGGCTGTCGAGCAAGGATGCGCGGGTGCGATGGTACTTGGCCCGGAGCTCACCCTCGGCGGGGACCTGCTCCTCCAGCGCTAGCAGGTTGTCCAGGGCCAGCTGTTTGTTGGCCTTGCGCGTCGCGTCACGGAATTCCCGCTCCAACATCCCCTTTTTACCGGAGCGCCAGTTGGGATCCAGCGCCTCGAGCCGGGCCTCGGCGGCCTCGAACTTCTCGTCGTCGTCCGCGGCACGGAAGACGGAGCGCGCGGCATAGACCACCGCGGGTTCGGGCTTCTTCATCGCTGCCGTCGCCGCTTTGAGGGCGTCCTTGCGCGCCCGCTCGACGGCGGTGCCGGTGGTGTCGTCGTTCCACAGGGTCCACAGGTAGGCCAGCCGGAACGGACGCTGACGCGTCATCGAGCGCAGCTCCCGGGCCAGCTCGTCATCCACCGGCTCCTGACCCATCCGCAGGAACAGGGCATAACCGCGGGCTGCGTCCACTTCCTTGCCGAGCTGGATCATGTCTTCGTTGTCGGCGTCCGTGTCTCCGGGGCAGAGCCGGCGATGGATGTTCATGCGGACCCGGATGGCTCGGTAGCGGGCCACCGGATCTTCGTGCACGGTGCTCAGCAGCTCCTCCACCTCCTGGCACCACGGCCCTTCTCCCTGGCGGCTCCTGGAGTTGAACAGGGTCTGGGCGTACGCGACCCGTCGCACCTCGTCGTCGGGATCCTCTTCGTACCAGGCGCGGTATTGCTGCTCGATGACCCCCCACTCGTGCATCCGCGTGGCCCAGTTCTGGATGTAGTACCAATGGGCCTCGAGGTCCGTGGGATCCTCTTCGATGAGAGCGGCGGCCAGCTCGGCCGCCTCGATGGGCCGCACCGTCCGGGTGAGGTAGTTGAGGTGATCCCGCTCCGCGACATCTGCCGCCGAGGCGGCTGTTGGCGGGAATCCAGTGGCGAGCAGCAGGATGAACACCGGGAGGATGCCGAGGCGCATGGGACTCTCCTGAGGGAGTGGGTTGCGCGGACCTTCAAAGGTGCGCGCGCGGAGAGTACCACCAGAACGTGAAAATGGAGAGAGGCCTTGAAGGGGCGGCTCCCCCGATCAGTCCACCACGTGCAGCGCGGTCAGGTGGAGCCCGGCCTGGTCCTCGTAGCTCCACACCGGGGCGAACAGGCGTGTGGTGTGCCCTTCGCTGGCATCCACGTAACGCATCTCGCCCGCATCGCCGTGGGACGGGACCGCCTGGTTCACATGCCAGATGTTCATCAGCTCGTTGCCCAGGGCGCCGTCATAGATCCACATGCCGATATCGGTCGCCGCCGCCCCGGGGACGAGGTTGGCGCTGCCGTCCAGAGAAAACTCGTCGGCCGCCTGGAAATCCGGTGACCCCAACGAGCCGGCCTTGTAGACCCCCAGCAGCCCTTCGTCCGAGGGATTGATCAGCCACGACATCGTCGAGTTCGCGGCTCCCGGCGGTCAGCGCCAGCCAGTACAGCTCGGCGGCTAGCCCGTATTGGCCCGTGTCCAGGGCGATATCCGCGTAGTCCGCCGTGCCCTCGGCAAGGCCGCCGTCCTTGAAGAGAGCCCCAGTCTCTGCACGCCTGAAGACCTGGAAGTTTTCTACAGGGTCAGGGACGAGCATCTGGATCGGGTAGAGCGGATCACAGCGGTCGATGGCGGCCTTTGCCCTGCTGGGCACGTCCCTGGGCTGCGACGGCAGCGGCCCGGGCTGCGAGGAGGCCACCGAGGTCGGGATCAGCAACCTCCAGGAGCGGTCCGTCTATTGCGAGATCGTCCATATCATCGAGGATGCGGACGTCTACGACACCATGAAGGCCAACTTGCTCGATTGCCTACCGTCATACTCTCGGGACGAACGGAAGGACCTGCTGGACGAGTTCCTGGCAGCCGACGACGACGATCTGGTGGAACTCCTGGAGGACATGGCCTGGTCGAGCCCCTGCTACGACGGTAGCGACGACGACCATTAGTCGCCCTCCCTGGGAACGTGACCCTGGCGCCGATCGGGCACGGAGTTGCCCGCCGGTCCGGTTCGAACCTTGAGAGTCTCCATGGCTCATCAGGAGGAGGCCCGCCATGAACAAGACGTACGGCAACACGACCCTTCACGAGATCCGGCACTACCTGGACCGCCACGGCGGCGCACCCCCCGCGTGGAGCGACGCCCGGGCCCAGGTGGACGCCCTGTACACCCTGCTGCGCGAGCGGCGCGGCGACGAGCGGTTCTGGAAGGGCCTCTCCGGCCTGGCTGTGCGGTTGGATGACGCCCGTGTTTCCCCCGCCCTGATCGAGGGCTCGGAGGTGCTCGGCGGCGTCACCGTAGACCAGCTCATCGACGACCTCCGAGCGAGCCTGCCCGCCCACGGCGCCGGCCCCCGGGACACCCGCTCCTGGACCGCCTCGAGCGTCGGCATCACCGCGCTGGCAGCCTTCGCCCTGCTGGGCACATCGCTGGGGTGTGACCCCCTCGGAGCTGGCCCTGGTGCCAAGGACAGCGGTGTTCCCAACGGCAGCCTTCAGCCCTACGAAAACATCGAAGAAGCCTGCGAGGAGGCCATCGAAGCCGGCGTCGACGGTCTGTGGGACGCGGCCGTCTACTGCGAGATCGTCGAGATCATCGAGGGGGCGGACGTCGGCGAGAACCTCAAGACCTTCTTGCTCGACTGCCTCCCGGAGTATGCCCGCGACGAGCGGGAGGACCTGCTCGACGCCTTCGTGGACGCCGACGATGCGGAGCTGGTGGAGATGCTGGAGGATATGGCGTGGTCGAGCCCTTGCTACGAGGGTGACGACGACGATCATTAGATCCTGCCCGCCTCGTCGGGGCGTCGGCCGGGCACCGTGCTGCTGCGATCACTGACCCCCGATGAATAGCTTGATGATCGCCGCTTGCGTGGGATCCCCCACCACGTAGCGGCGGTAGGCAAAGCCGATCCCGAGCTTGATCACCCGCCCGAACTGCTCACCGTCATGGCGCAGCACATAGTAGATCTCGACGTTGGGCTCCACGAACAGGCCGCCGACGATGTCCAGCTTCTCCGTGCTGCAGCCGATGCAGTCTTCCACGTGGCGTTTTTCGCCGAAGACCCAGGTCCCGCCGAACTGGCCGTAGACAGTGAACCCCATTTTCTTGTTCTTGCCCACCAGGAGGGGGGGCGTGGAGGGGCCGAAGAACAGCGAATAGAGGTAGTAGTCCACCCGCGACGTGGCGGGCCCCAGGTTGGTGCTTTCGGTGAACTCCCCATCGTCCCGATAGGGTTCACCGAGCCCGAGTTCCATCCCCACGAGGAAAAATCCGCCAAGATGCGCGCCAAAGTACAGGGAACCCGCGCTGCCACCGCTGCTGATCTCCTGCTGCACGGCGACGTCGTCGCGGAGCTGGTAGAAGGGCATGGCGCAGAGGCCGAAGAAGGCCCCGATGCGGGGAAGGATCGGTGGTGCCTCCTCGGCGGCCGCGGGTGGTTCTTCCGCCGTGCGATTTACAGAGGCCCCGGCTGGTTGCGGCGCGGCCAGCAGAGCGAGCAACAGCAGGCCAACGGGCACTTTACCCTCCAGACACGTCCAACCCATGGCACCCTCCCTCTTTACGGAGACCCGGATCGGGCCCCGGATTCCTGTTCCCTGGTCCGCAACACCCGCAGCGCCGCCCACAGCCCCCGGGTCATGTGCTTGTTGGCGTCCACCCGGCAATGGTTGTCCACCAGCCCCAGCCGCATGGCGCCACGCACGCGCTCCGGCGCCGGCAAGTAGTAGCTGTTGGCCGGCCGGAACTGGTTGTCCATCAGGTGCCCCGCCGCGGCCAGCAGCGCCTCCTCGTACACGGTGGCGTCCACACCCAGCTCCCGGGCTGTGTGTACCGCCGCCCCCAGCGCCTCGCAACGGGAGGCCGCGCGGATGGTGCGCGGGACGTCGTCGTTGCGGCGGAAGCCCCCCAGGTAATCGGGGAATGGCGGCTCGTGGGGGGGGAACTGCTCGGAGACGTAGTGATCGGCCATGGCCAGGTTGGCCCGGGCATAGCGCTCCTCGCCGGTGGTCCGGTACAGCTCCCATAGCCCCTGCATGGTCCAGTGGCACGGTGTGTTGCCCACAGCGAGGTAGCTGCTCACCCGCTGGTCGGCGATGCGTCGCGCTCCGTCGAGCCAGCGCTCGTCGCCGGTCTCCTGGTAGGTGCGGGTCAGGGCCAGCAGGGCGATGCCGGGGAACCAGGGGTGCTCGGTCTGTACCTGGTCGTGGCGGGTCTTGTGTCCGTAGCGCAGGTAGACCCGCCCCTGGTCGTCGATCATCTCCAGCAGGAACCGCCCCAGCGCCTCGATGCGCTCACGGTCGTCTTGCGGATCGTCGTCCAGGCGAGGGCGGTCCAGTAGGCCCAGCAGGGCGAACCCCGATGCCCCGGCCTGGGCCCATCCGTCGTCGTCCACCAGGGCCAGCAGCGTCTCGTCCGCCGCGCCCGGTGGCGGCCGGAGGTGGGCGTCGATCCAGCCCTGGCCCTGGAGCGCCGCGTCGAGGAGGGCACCGGCCCCCGGCCCCAGCCGATCCTCCGTCGACGCGGAGCGGTACAGCTCGTACAGCCCCACCACGCAGCCGGCGTGGCGCACGGCGTTGTAGTCGTCGCTGCCCGTATCGCTGTTCGGGAAGGCCTCGTAGTCAAAGGACCCGTCCGGCTGGATCCGCCCGGCCAGCCAGCGGGTGCCCTGGTCGATGCCCTCCACGATTGCCGCTGCGTCCACCGGCCCGCTGCGGGGCACGTTGGCCCTCAGCAGGGGGATCACCTCGCCCCCGGGCACAGGCCGTCCGAAGCACAGCGTGCGGAACCGCTCCAGCTTCACACCCGGCTGCTTCCACAGGTCCTGGTCCCCGCCGGCCCCCTCGCCCAGGTGACGCAGCATCACCCGCAGCTTGCGGTCCCGGCCCTTCTCCCGCGGGGTCAGCCAGCCGTGGGTGACCGGATCGGCGGGCAGGATGACGCCATGCTTGCCATCGCCGTCGAGCCGGATCCCGTGCACGCCGGGTTCGATCTCGTAGACCAGCTGCCGTTCCAGCGGCGAGCCGTCGAATTCGCCCAGCGGCAAATCCGAGCGCTGGCCGATCACCCGGATCCGTAGTCCGTGCAGGGGCCGCCGCCGGATGGGGACCGGTTGGTGCAGCACGTCGATCTGGATCCGGGCCCGATCCGGGCCGAAGGACGCTGGATCGTCCGCGGACTCGAGGGCCGCGAGGGTTGCCTGTTCCAGGCTCGCGGACAGCGGTCCCCCATCGCCCTGCCCCCGGATCGGCTCCGGGGCGTCTCCCCAGATGGTCACATGGACCCCATGGGGGGCGCCCGCGGTCTCGCCGTCGCCGGGTGCCGTCGCCGCGCCCAGGGCCTCCTCGACGACCCGCATCGCCGCCACCATCTCGTCATGGCTGAGCTCGACGTCCTCGGGCGCCCGGTAGCGGTGGAAGAGCGCGTCGTCGGTGGAATCCAGATCTCGGTAGAACGACCAGCCGCCGCCGGCCGCCGCACCCATCGCCACGAGCGCCGTCGCGATCACCGCGGCCTGGACCGGTCTGCGGAGCCGTCTGGCCATGTCAGTCCAGTTCCATCTCGCGGCCCCAGCAATGGATCGTCCCGTCGAGCAGCTCCCCGCAGTTCACGTCGATACCCGAGCGGATGAAGATGAACTCCCCGTCGGGGGATTCGCACTCCCCCCACTGGCAGTCGCCCCAACCCCAGCACTCGGCCTGGCCCCCCTCGTGCACCGCGCAGATGTGATCGTCGCCCACGCTGACGGTGATGAACGTCCCGGTGGGGAAGCCGGGCAGCTCCTCGAGGGCCTCCGGCCAGCAATGGAGCTCGCCGGTCATCTCCAACCAGCAGAACGCCGGATCGTGGGTGCTGCGGCTGACGGATGTGGACAGGGGGGCCAGCCACTCGGGGTCGTCGCAGGTGTCGTCGTCCACGGCTGTGTCGCAGGAGATCGCCAGCGTGGCCATCAGCAGCGCCACCCCCATCGCCCCGAGATCCACAAACGGGTGTCTCATCGTCTACAGCTCTCCCTCGAGGCTCGAGTCTCCCCAGCACTCGACACGGCCATCGGTGTGGCGGGCGCAGTTGGCGTCCACCCCCACCCGCACGTAGGTGAATTCCCCATCGGGGGATTCGCACTCCCCCTGACCGCAGTCCCCCCACCCCCAGCAGACCACCTCGCCGCTCTCGCGGCGGGCACAGAGGTGGTCCATCCCCACCCGCACGGTGATGAACTCGCCGGTGGGGAAGTCGGGCAGCTCCTCGATGGCCCGGGGCCAGCAGCCCAGCAGGCTGCCCGCGTCGAGCCAGCAGATGACCGGGGCCAGGGTGCTGCGTCGGATGTAGGTCTGGCCCCCGAAGAGGCCTTCCCGGGCACAGAGTTTGGTGTTGGCGGGGCGTTCGGGGTGGCTCTGCGCCGAGCTGGCGAGCCACCCACCGGCGATGATCGACAACAGCCCAACGACGACCAGCAATCCACGGATCCGCGGTACCATCGCTCCTCCGCGCCGGATGGTAACGCAAACACCGAGCCGGCTGCACAAAAGGGGATTCCGGGGTAGATTCTGTCGTCGGAGAGCCGAGTCGATGACGATGGGACCATCGGGCGAACACGAACAGCCGGCCGAGGCGGAGCACCGCCGCCCGCCGATCCGCGCCCTGTGGGAGTTCACCTGGCAATGCGACCTGCGCTGCGCCCACTGCCTGGTGGACGCCGGCCCCAACGAATTGCGGGAGCTGAGCACCGGCGAGGCCCTGGATCTGGTGGACCAGATCGCCGATCTGGGGGTGCGGGCGGTGACCCTCTCCGGCGGCGAGCCGCTGCTGCGCAAGGACTGGTTCGACGTCTGCGCGCGCATCCGTGAGCGGGGCCTGATCTGCCGGCTGTCCACCAACGGCAACTTCATCGACCGCGAGGTCGTGGCCAAGCTGGAGTCCATCGGGGTGCAGCGGGTTGTGATGAGCATCGACGGCCTGCAGGCGACCCACGACGCCATCCGGGGCGCCGCCCACTCGGGGCGCCCGTCGCGGTTCGGCCAGGTGATGGCGGCCCTGGACCTGCTGGCCGGCAGCGGAGTGGGGGCCTCGATCATCACCGCGGTGATGCGCCCCAACCTACCCGAACTGCCGGAGATCCACGCGCTGCTGAAGGAGCGCGGCATCGACCAATGGACCGTCCAGCTGGCCCACGCCACGGGGCGGCTGGCCCAACAGCGTGGAAGTGAGCTGTTGCTGGCCCCCGAGCAGCTCGAGGATCTGGTGGCCTTTGTGGCCGTCGCCGCCGGGGACCCGGTGCTGCCGCCCATCGTGTTCAACTCCATCGGCTACCTCAGCGAGGAGGAGCCGGTGATACGCCCCAGCGGCCGCTCGTCCGACTACCCGTTCTGGCGCGGTTGCCGGTGCGGCATCACCTCGGTGGGCATCGAGCCGGACGGCGGGATCAAGGGCTGCGCCAACCAGATCGGCGACCCGTTCGTGGTGGGCAACGTGCGCCGGGAGCGGTTGCGGGGCATCTGGGATGACCTGCCCCGCTGGCACTGGCTGCATCCGGCTCCCCAGCAGCTCACCGGCACCTGCGCCGGCTGCGCGTTCGGCAAGATCTGTGGCGCGGGCTGCACGACGTTGGCCTGGGCCAGCAGCGGCGAGCTATTCGACAACCCCTACTGCCTGCGGGCGGTGCGGCGACGCGAGGAATCCCAATGAAGGTCATCCTGATGGTGGTGGACAGCCTGCGGGGCGACGCGCCGGGGTTCGCCGGCGGCGGGGCACCGACCCCGCTGATGGACCAGCTGGCTGGGGAGGGGACGCGCTTCGGGGCCATGACCGTGTCGGGGAGCTGGACCGTGCCCTCGTTGATGTCGATGGCCACGGCCACCTTCCCCCACCGCATGGGGGTCTGCCGTTGGCGCCACCCGTTCCCCCGCCACCGCCCCACGCTGATGTCGGCCTTTGCCGCCGCCGGGTTCGGGGTGTCCACCTTCGCGTACAACCCGCGCTGGTGTTTTGGCAATACGCCCGCGCGAGGCTCGGTGGGCGACAGCCAGCAGCCCGACGAGGTCATCAAGGCCCTGCGCGCCGCGAGCAGCGACCACCTGTTCCTGATCCACCACTGGTGGACCCACCTGCCGTACATCAACAAGAAGCTGCCCACCGGCGGCTGGAAGCGCGCCTGCGCCGCGTCGCTGGAGTCCCTCAACCGTCACCCCGGGGCGATGGCCCCCAAGTTCCGCGCCAATTACCTCAAGAGCGTCGGGTACTTCGACCACGAGATCCTGGGCCGCTACCTGGACGCCGCCTCTGCCGGCGGTGATGACGTGCTGCTGATCCTCACCGGCGACCACGGCGAGAACTGGGGCGAGTCTCTGCCCGAGGGGCGCCGCATCGAGCACATCTTCGACCTGCACGGCCGCTGGCTGCGCGACGAGACGGCCCACGTGCCGCTGGTGCTGTGGGGGAGGGGGGAGCGAGGGTCGATCCCGGCCGGGGCCACCTTGGACGGCACCGTGCGCGGGGTGGACATGGCGCCCACCATCGCCGGCCTGGCCGGTGTGCCGTGGCCCGGCCCGTTGCCGGAAGACGACGGGCCGACCTTGCGTGGCATGGGTATCGCCGCGGACGGCCAGGGACTCTCCTTCGATGGCCATTCCCTGTCCGATCATGTCTGGTCCGGGGCCCACGCCGACACCGCCGACACCCTGACCATCGCCAGCCACAACACCCACCAGCCGGACACCTACCCCGAGGACGGCCGCAAGATGTGGCGCACGCTGGGGATGCGTACCGCCGACGCCTGGTGTGTATTCGATGGGGTGGACCAGGCGCGGGAGATCGTTCCCCACGCTGTGGCGGAGCCCCAGGTGGCCCCGGAGACCTGGGAGTCCCTGGAGCGCGAATGGCGCGGGGCGGTGGGGCCCGGCGAGGTGCTGCCCAAGGATCTCTACCCCGGCGGACGCGACCCCGAACCGGGGGAGGCCGACGACCGGGAGGGGGTCCTGGAGAAGATGCGCATGTTGGGTTACCTGGAGTGATTCCCGCCCCCCTCGACGCCCCCCAGCAATGTTTCTGGGAGTTGACCCGGGCCTGCCGGTACCGCTGCTTGCACTGCCGTGCCACCGCTGGCCGCGCGGTAGAGGGGGAGCTGACCGCCGACGAGGCCCTGGGCGTGGCGGACCAGCTGGTGGCGCTGGGGACCCGCCTGGTGGTGCTCACGGGTGGCGAGCCGACGATGTACGCGGGGTGGAAGAGCGTCGCGCGGCGCCTGGCGGACGGCGGCGTGCGGGTGCGCCTGTTCTCCTCGGGCGACCTCAACGCACGGGCGCTGAAGCAGGCGCTGGACGCAGGCGTCACGGAGTTCGCCCTCTCCCTGGACGGCCCGCGGAAGATTCATGACCAGCTGCGGCCGGCCCACGGCCTGTTCCGCGGCTCCTCCTACGAGCACACCGTCGCCGCCCTGGAGCTGCTTGTGGAACGGGGACTGCCCGTACGCGTGGTGACCACGGCCAGCCGGATCAACATCCCCCACCTGGACCGGCTCCACGCCATCGTGCACGGGCTGGGGGTGAAGCGCTGGCAGATCAACCTCTGCCAGGCCACCGGCCGCGCCCGGGAGCACCTCAAGGAGTTGATGCCGGAGCCGGAGCAGCTGGAGGCCATCGTGGCCCTCCTGGTCCGTGTGGCCGGGGAGCGCGAGATCCTGGCGCCGCTGCACTGTTCCATCGGCTACATGACCGCGGAGGAGCCGGTGTTGCGGCGCCCCCGTTCCGAGCACCGCCCGGTCTGGAATGGTACCCCGGCGGGGCTGCGTACGATGGCCATCAGTGCCACCGGCGGCGTGCTGGGCTGCACCAGCCTGCCCGACGAGTTCGCCACGGCGTCCGTGCGGGAACGTCCGCTGGATGAAATCTGGCGGGATGGGGGTTGCTTCCCTTACAGCCGCGGCTGGACCCGCGAGATGCTGGCCGGGGAATGCGCCGAGTGTTCGCTGGCTCACATCTGCCGGGCCGGCTGCCCGGCGGTGGCCTACGGCGCCACCGGATCCATCGGGTCGAACCCGTACTGCCTCAGGCGGATCCGGAAGGTGCCAGGCTCTGACACTTGACACTTACGGTCCAGAGGAGAGCATCGATGGCGAACAGACATAGCGCGTTGCTGGCCGTCCTCCTGATCACATCCCTGGCCACGGTCCCGTCCGCGTCCGCTGCCCATCGCACCGTCGCCGTCCTGCCGCTCACCCGGGGCGCCGGTGGCCCTGAGATGGAGGGCTTCGGATCCGCCCTGGCCGACATGCTGGTCACCGACCTGACCACCGTGCCCGAGCTGGTGCTGGTGGAGCGCCAGCGCCTGGCGGACGTGCTGGCCGAGCTGGAGCTGGCCGAGACCGAGTTCATCGACGAGTCATCCGCCCAGGAGATGGGGCGGGGCCTGGGCGCCGAGATGGTGGTGGTGGGCTCCTTCAGCGTGCTGGAGGGGCAGCTGGTCGTCGATTGCCGGCTGGTGGCGGTGGCCACTGGCGCCGTGCTCAAGGCGGCCCGGGCCCAGGGCGAGGTCGCCGACTTCGTCTCCGTCGAAAAGGACGTGGTGGAAGGGCTCGTCGAGGGGCTGGAGGTGGAGCTGAGCCGGGCCGAACGCCGCCTGTTGCTGCTGCAAGCCCCTACCGAAGACTTCGAGGCCTTTGCCAGCTACGGCCGGGGCGTCAAGGCCAAGCAGGACGGCGAGCTGGAGGCTGCCAAGAAGGCCTTCGAAGAGGCGCTGCAGCGGGACCCGGAGTTCGCCCGGGCCTCCGAGGAGCTGGCCAGCCTGGCGTCCATGGTCCAGGCCGCGCAGCACAAGGAGCGCGCCCGCTCGGCGGATGCCAAGACGGCCACGCTTTACGCCGCGCTGGAGCAACTCCCATCCGAGACCGCCCGCCCGCCGGACTTCGTGGACACCCGTGATTCGCTGATGGACCAGTCGCTGCGTCTGTATCTGCTGACCCGCTCCGAGCAGCATTGCCAGCGGTACGAGGAGACGATCCACCTGCTCGAACGGCGAAACGGCCAGACCACCGACTGGTGGAGCGACATGCCGGGGGAGCCGCGGGATCGCTTCGAACAGGCGGACCAGCTGTTCGAAAAGCGCGCCACCGAGCTGGGCCTCACCGGTGAGGAGACCTGGTTCGGCACCCGCCACGGCGAGGCCATGCACAATGCCGGCATGGAGCTGGGGTCGGGGGCGGCCCTGCTCCTCTCCCAGAATATGGCGCCGGAGAAGTTCAGCGACTCGCTGGTGTACAGCCTGGAGCGCTGCTTCCCCCCCGAAGCACGTCTGGCCAAGTGGGACGAGGCCCGCAAGCTGGCCGAAGGCTGGGGTTTCCTCGACGAGCCGCTGTACGAGAAGTACGGCGGTGGCGAAGTGACGGTCACGTCCCGGGACTCGGCCGAGCTGTACGCCGCCTTGCTGCGGGCCACCCACGTGGGCGTCGACGCCAAGGTGACCCGCCTCACCGAGGGGGTGCTGGCCCGTCATCCCGAGGGGGATGGGGACCGCAAGAGTGTCCTGAGCCGGATCCAGGCCGTCGTCCAGGCGGGCGAGGCCCGCGAACGGCGTGTCGCCGGCCAGCTGGGCATGTCCCACGAGGCGCTGGTGGGTGCCACCCGAGCCCTGGCCGCAGGGGATGCCACGCTGATCCGCTTGGACGTGCCCCTGTGCGCTGCGATCGCCGAACGGAGCAAGGACCAGGCCGACGATGAGCTGGAGCGCTACGAAAAGAAGCGGACGGACTCGGATGAGCGGGACCGTCTGTCGGCGGGTACGGGCCTTGGCTCGTTGCTGGCGCCGCTGGTCATCGCGCGTTGTTTCGCCGGAAAGGAAGAGCCGATCACCGCCGCCGAGGCCTACCCGGCCATCCGCCAGGCCCTGGACCGCCGCCACCCGGCCACTGTGGACGACGAAGGCTGCAACGAATCCATCGAGGAGCTGGGTAAGTACGTGGACGCGGACGCGGAGAAGCGCCTGATGACGTCATCCGAGGAGATGCAGGCCTATACCATCCAGGGCGTGCTCTACCAGCTGCACTCGCTGCACTGGCGCCGCTGCCTCGTGCCTTGACTCCAGGCGGCGATGCGCCGCGCGCTGGTAGGTGCACCAGCCACTCCGTGATATGTGTCGAGCGGGATCACAAACCACATCGCGGAGATCACATCATGACCATTCGGGCTGTGTTCGTTGTTGTGTTGGCATTGCTGTTCGTCGTCGGCTGTGAGACGGCCGATACCGGGGACGATGACACCGGGGACGATGACACCGGGGACGATGACACCGGGGACGACGACACCGGGGACGACGACTCCAGCGGTGACGACGACACGAATGACGACGACGACGACTCTGTGGCGGACAACGACGGCGATGGTGTCACGGAGGCCGACGGCGATTGCGACGATTACAACGCCGACATCTACCCCGGCGCCCCCGAGCTATGCGACGAGCTGGACAACGACTGCGACGGCCAGCCAGCTGTCTACGAGCTGGACAACGACGGCGACGGGTACATCGAGTGCATGGAGTGCGATGACTCCGACAACAACATCTATCCCGGCGCCCCCGAGACCTGCGATGACGGCATCGACTCGGACTGCGCGGGTGACCTGCAGTCCACCGAGATGGACAACGACGGGGACGGCTATTCGGAGTGCGCGGGGGACTGCGACGATACGGATCCGACGATGTACCCCGGGAACGGGTGCTGAACGAGAGCCGGATCAGGCTCCGCCGTGCTGCCCCGCGTCCTCCAGACCCTCATAATCGTAATCTCCACCGTATCCCGTGAGCGTGGCGGTGAAGACCCGGCTGGTGGTGCACTGGAGAGAGGTGGTGATCTCGCAGGTGCCGCTGTTGCAGTCGCTGTCCGTGGAGCTGTTGCTGGCCGGCATCTCGGCCTGCATGTCCTCGTCATACACGACGAGGAAGTTGGCGGCGGGGATCTGGCCCATGAACATGCCCACGTCTTCGC
Source organism: uncultured Rickettsiales bacterium (assembly GCA_964504165.1). GTDB lineage: Bacteria > Myxococcota_A > UBA796 > UBA9615 > CAYRNR01 > CAZDDH01. The sequence continues at coordinate 14,295 of CAZDDH010000059.1, forward strand.
CCCAGGAGTCCGACTCCTGCCAGGTGCGGGTGGTGTTGGTGTTCACGTCGATGGTGCCGCTGCCGGCGTCGCCGTCCATGGTCAGCACGAAGGTGGTGTTGGTGGTCTGGTTGACGATCTCGCCGTAGCTGTACTGGGAGAGGTAGGACGCGGTGTGCTCCGTGTCCTCGTTGCCTTCCCAGCTGAAGGTCCAGGTGTCCTTGTCCCGGGTCCCCGGATAGGCCAGGTCATCGAGGACGAGGACGCCCGTCGTGGCGTCGGTCTCGATGAGCTGGGCGAAGAACATCTGATCGCTGATCGTGCCCTCCTCCGTCTCCGTCCAGTCCGAGCCCCCCGTGTCCTGGGGAATGTAGGCATCGGTGAAGTTGTGGCTGATCTGCTCGTCCTGGCATGGATCGTCCAGCAGGACCTCCACGTAGACCATCCAGATGCCGTCGCCGTGTGCGCACCCCGTCGTGGTGAACGCGCCCAGGCTGACAGCGGCCATGAACCCAAAAAGTCTCTTCCATCCCATAAAAGAATCCTCCCGTAGCGGGGCGTGCCCCCGTGTTAAGACGCACGAATGCCGTCGTTCTTCAAAAGGATCTGACCCCTCAGTCCTTGAAGAAGAAGACCCACGCAGCCATGGCCCGGTTGTCCGACGACGAGCAGCCATCGAAATACCCCACCGTGGAGCGGCTGGCGTTGCGGTACGTGCAGCCGTCCAGGTACCCGATGGTGGACCGCGAGGCGTTGCGCAACGTGCCGTCGTCCTCCACGTACCCGAACGTGGACCGCGAGGCATTGCGCACCGTGCCGTCCGCCTCCACGTAGCCCATGGTGGACCGGGAGGCGTTGCGCACCGTGCCATCGGACTCGAAGTACCCCATCGTGGACCGCGAGGCGTTGCGGATCGTGCCGTCCGCCTCGATGTAACCGATGGTGCTGCGCGAGCCGTTGCGCACGGTGATGCTGCTGCCCGCGAAGGCGGTCGCAGCGACCAGGAGCGCCGCCACGATGGCGGCAAAAACGGGTAGCCGGGTGCGTGTCATGGAGACGCAGACGTATGAGGGGGGGGATTTATTCCCGAGGTGACGTAAAGGAACTTGGCCGGTGGTCACGGTACAGGGATGACGCCTAGGTCGGTGGATCTGCCAGCTTCCACGTTGATGGTCGCAGTCCAAGCGGTCTCGCCATCACACAGAATCCGGACTGATGTAGGCCCCTCGGCAACGGGCCCGAATTCGAAGTAGCCCTCCTCGTCGGCGATGATGTGGAAGACTCCGTGACTTGAGCTGTCCTCCTGATTTCGTATCAACACCAGGGGTGAATCGGTTCCCGTTGTTGCGCGGGCCGGACTGATGGAACCAATGAGAGTGCCAGCCGGCGCGAGTTCGAAGCGCATCAGGGATTCGTTGTCGCGGTTTCTCCTTTGACTTCCCGCCATCCCTTCGGCCGACACACTCACGAGGCAGTGGTCGACAGGCACATCGCAGATTTCGGCCACACCCTCGGGATCAGTGTCCAATCGAACATATTTATCGGGCTCGCTGGTGAATTCATACGCTGGGGATACAGCAACCTGTGCGTTTTCTATTGGATTCCCATGGTGATCTACAGCGAGCACCTGAAGGCAGCGGGCCTCTTCTAGCACGATTGCAACCGGAGATAGTCCGGTGCTTTCCTTGAGAGTGATATCGATGTTGTTGGATTCGAAGTCTTCTGCCTCAGCAAGGATAGTCCACTCATCGGGATTCAGCGCTGCTATCTCAAATTTGCCCTCCGAATCCGTGACGGTGGTCAGGCTCCACCGTCGCGCCAGATGTTCAAACAAATCCTCGGTCGCACTCCCCCACTTTTCGTAGTGGGTCGTCCAAGTTGGCGCAATCGATACCCTTGCATCGGGGATCGGTTGCCCTTCGGTACTGACGACCGTGCCAACGACCGCGGAAGCGGGATAGATGGTGATGTCGCGTCGGATGGAGGTGTCCGTCGGAAGCATATTGACCATCGAACTGGGCGCTTCGGATTCCTCGCCTCGTCCTTTCCCAGGGACCTGCGCAGCGAGGCGTAGTGGGCAGACGTCCATCCGTGGCAGACGATAGTTGCCATCCCGATCGGTTTGTGTGCCTGCCTCGATCCAGGTGTTTGTGGTCGCACCTTGTTCGGTCGAAACGATGAACTGGATGTCGGCACCGTCCGCCGGCGTTCCGTCCTCCCACGTCACCGTGCCATGGGAAAGGCACGGTGGCGGGAGGGACGGCTCGTCCTCGTCTACCCCTTGGTCGCTCTGCGTTTCCTCGATGCGATTTGGGTGAACCGATACTGGGTGGTTCGGCTCTATACGCCGGCCAGATTCTACCTGAGCGGCCGCTGTAGGTTCCTCAGAGCGTGAACCAGAAAGCCACCAAAAAGCGGCCCCGAGGAGCAGTATAGGAATGAATGCGGCGGGATAGACGAGGCGTTTCATGTCAGGCACCTTTCTCCATGCAGCGGACCATTAGCAACCGAGGATTTGTCCGCATTCCGCGCAGTTCTCCTCGCAGATCAGTAGATCCGTCCAACACTCCATGGTTGCGGTACCTTCTACTGGCCCCCCGTAGTTGCCGGTATAGAAGCAGGCGCATCCCAGATCAATGCCATCCCATTTAGCGTTGTTCTGTCTGCACTGGGTCCACTCTTGGTTGGCTCTCTCCAAACATTCATCGTACATATCGGCGCAGACATCTTCGCACGTGTAGTCATCCTCCCAATCAAAATCCTCATCATCAGGATCCGAGCTCACCAGTCTCGCAGGTGCATCGTCGAATCCCGTACAAACCAGGAACATCGCCAACGCACTCACGACCACAGAGATTTTCTTGAGCCAGTTCATTTTTCTACTCCTATCGGTTCGGATGATCACGTCATCCCCTGGGGTTGGTGCCGTCTTGGACTCACTCCGAAACGACGTGACTCCCTGGTAGCCAGAACGGGGCCAATGTCTGGAAAATCGTGATTAATCAGTGATTACAGGCGTTTGCGTGAATTGCCGCCCGGCGGGGCAGACCCCAACAGTCCGGAATCCGGACGGGGTGTCCGGAAATCGGACTCCTGCCTGGACTCGGGGCCGGAGACGCGGGCCTCCCGTTCAGCGAGCGGCCCGGCGCGTGTCTTGTTCGCCCATGGAAACAGCGTGGTACCGTGGAGTGGGCGCCGGCCCTGGAAAGCTGTGGCCCGGCGAGGGAGGTGAGTGCCCATGACCCCGCTGGAGTCCATCCTGATCTCCGACCAGCTCCCCCGACCCTCGGGGCGGGTGGCGCATGTCCTCGCCATGCTGCGCGATCCGGACCGCCTGGACATCGACGAGCTGGCGGAAGGGCTGGCCGGCCTCCCGGGCTTCGAGGGCACGGTGCTGTCGATCATCAACTCCCCGAACTTTCCCCTGCGGCGAGAGGTCCAATCCCTCCACGACGCCGTCCTGTTCATCGGGATCCGCAGCCTCTCCTATCTGCTCGTCGCCCGGCTGACCAAGGGGCTGCTACCCAGGGGTACGGGCCGCTCGCAGATCTTCGACCGGGAGGCCTACTGGAAGCATTGCGTCGGCACCTCGGTGGCGGCGATGAAGCTGTCGGACACCCTCGGCGTGGGCGATCGATACAAGCTGTTCACCTACGGCATCGTCCACGACATCGGCATCGCCATCCTCGACCTGTGCCGGCCAGACCTCCTGGACCGGCTCCACGATCGGCTGGAGGAGGGGCGCCCCATCGCCGCGTCCGAGATCGGGGTGCTGGGCCGCCAGACCCACGCCGAGATCGGGTGCGAGGTCTTACGCACGTGGGGTGTGGCCGAGGAAATCTGCGAGGCGGTGCGGTACCACGAACGCCCACGCACCCTGAGCCAGCCCCGGACCGACGTGGACCTGCTGTACCTGGCCGACGCCGTTTCATCGGACTACTATCACCGACTCTTGGGGCTCCAGTCGGTGGTCCGGGCCGATCCGGAGATTCTCCAGCGGCTTGACGTCAGCGTGGACGATCTCGAGGCGTTGAGCGAGGGGCTGGCCCACGAGGTCGAAGCTGATGCAGCGCTGCTGATGATCGACGAGATGGACGTGCTGGACGACGGCTGACACCCGCGGTGCCCTCCGACTGGGTCAGATCCGCTTCTTGGCCTGCGTGCTCATGAAATTCAGGAACCGGGACTTCATGGTGTCGCTCATCAGGGTCCGCTGGACGCCCGGGAGCCTCAGGAAGCCGCCGGTCATGCCGCGCGAGAAGCGGTGGCTGAGGCGGTTGACGTCGGTGAACAGCATGTTGGGCAGGTTGCCGTGGTCCAGGCCCTGGAGGATGACCTTTTCGAAGATGGTCTCGGGGACGAAGACGCGGGCCTCCCGTTCGACGAGCTGCATGGCGTGGGTCTTGTTGCAGGCCACCACGCAGACGCCGCAGCCGATGCAGGCCTTTTCCTTGACCACCGGCCGCTTCTTGCGCTTGCGGGGGGAGCTGTCGGCCACCATCTCGATGGCGTCCACGGGGCAGGCCTTGGCGCACAGGGTGCAGCCGTTGCACGGGTCATCCTTGGGTTCGGCGATGTAGCTGGACGAGATGACGGCGTTCTCGTAGCCAAACTTGTTGATACCCAGCAGCACATGGCAGCAGCAACTGCAGCAATGGCAGATGTATTCCACCCGCTTCTGGACGTTGTCTGCGCACAGGACAAGGCCGGTCTCCCGCGATTTCTGCACGTTCTCCAGCGCCGCCTCCTTGGAGACCTGCTTGGCGAACCCGCGGCGGACCAGGAACTCGGCGGAGTTGCCCATCGAGAAGCAGGTCTCCAGCGGGTAATCGCATTGCTTGGTGCCGGTGTGGGTCTGCTCGTGGCGGCAGGCGCACAGGCCGATGGCGTGGAACTCCTGGGCTTCGATGACGGCGCTGGCCTTGTCGTAGTCGAGGATCTCGGTGGTGGGTTCGAAGGTGTCCTCGTGGGGCATCACCCGCATCAGGCCCACGGTCTGGCCCTTGCCGAAGTTGCGCTGGAACAAGGCGTCGTCCCCGCTCAGATAGTCCTGGAACAGGTGGGCGAGCTCCTTGGTCTCGGCGTTGGCAGCCCGCATCATGATGAACTCATAGAACCCGATGACGATGGGGGAGGCGGCGTAGACCTGTTTGTCCTTGAACATCAGATCCATCACAAGGCCCTTGTCGGCCATGCCGTCCAGCAGCTTCTGGAGACGATCCTTGTCCATGCCCAGGGTCCGGCTGATGCGGCCCAGCGTGGCGATGCCGTAGGGCATGTTGGCGACGATATACGCCTCTTCGGGCGTATAGATCCGCTCGAGGATGAGGCGTAGCTTGTCGTTCCACGGCGCGCGCATGTGCAGCTGGTCGAGCTTGCGGCCGAGCTTCTTGTAGACGTCCTTGCCTACCAGGTGTCCCACGGATACTCCTCGGGAAGGGTCAGTTTTCTTCGGCCTGCACCCACTGGGCGAGCCGGGTGCCTGCTACGAACAGCGGCAGCCCCATGGCGAAGGGCGAGATCATAGCCGCTTCCGCCGGATGGCCAAAGATCAGATCGCTGCCGCACATGAAGGCGTACGTCGACAGGGGTGCGGCGATGACGAACTTGCCCAGCCACGACGAGCGCACGACCTCCCGTTCCTGGCCCTTCACGCGGGGCTCGATGAGCCGGTAGGCCAGGAAGAACACGAAGGTGGTGCCCAGCCAGCCGTAATAGTTGGTGAACGGGATGTCCGCCAGGTAGGCGCCGTCTTTTGCCCAGATCCACGCCTTCTGGATCCCCACCGAATAGGGATCCATGGTCAGGTCCCACGCGGTGATCACGAAGGCGCCCACGAAGGCCATCCACACCACCCGCAGGAAACCCCGGTTGTCGGCGAAGGGCTGCCCCTCCATGGCCAAATTGGTGATGATGTGGGACGGGTAGAGCATGACGAACCACACCGCCGGGATGGTCCACGGCACGTGGCCCAGCAGCTTGACGCCGGTGACCTTGGCCTGCACTTCGGGGTCGTCGGAGTAGTGGTACTCGCCGAATATGAGCCCGGTGGTGCTGCCGATGTACTCGGCGCCAAAGCAGATCAGGATGCACAGCCCGAAGAACCACAGCGTGCGTCGCCAGCCCAGCATGTACAGGGCGTGGAGGGCGGTGAGAATGAAAAACGGCCCCACGAAGTACAAAAACGGCAGCTTCATGCCGGTGTAGAAAGGCCGCAACGAGAACCCGATCTGCAGCACCGTGAAGATCACCAGCAGCCAGAACAGCACCTCCAGCATGCGGCGCCAGGCGGTCATGTCTTGCCACTTCTGCATCAGTCTGCCGCCTCCCCCCACAGCCGCTCCTCAGCGTTGTCCGGCCGGTCCTTGCCGAACATGCGGTTGAGGGCCAGGTACACGGGGATCCCCATGGCGAACGGGACGATCAGGCGCACCGGCTCGGGGCCACCACCCACGATGTCGGCGATGCCGCTGAGGGCGTAGATAAGCACCGGCGGTAGCCCCACCCACACGCTCACCGGCCCCATCGGCTCGAGCTTGATACGCCGCTCCAGCAGCCGGTACAGCAAGACGATGGCGAAGGTCAGCAGCACCCAGCCCCAGTAGTTGACGTAGGGCACGTCGAAGTACTCGCCGTCGGTGGTCTGCCAGACCCAGGCCTTGACCTTGGTGGACATGGTGGGGTTGCGGGACAGGTCCCAGGCGGTGTGGATGACCGCCGTGATGAAGCTCAACCACACGATCCGCCACGTCTTGCACCAGGTCCAGGTGAGGCGGCCGTCCAGGATCAGGTTGGCCATCAGGTAGGCCGGGTAGGTCATCATGAACCACCACAGCGGGATGACCATCGGCACGCCGCCGGGCAGGGTGGGCCCCAGCACGTTCGTATAGACCAGGTTGCCGTCGTGGAGCACCCGCAGGAACATCGTCTCGGCGATGGCCGACAGGCCGATGCTCAGCCCGGCGAAGGCCAGGGCCCGGCGCCAGCCCAGCAGGTAGCAGGCGTGGGCCAGGCCGCCGATGGCCAGGAAGAAGGCCGAGGCGATGAGATCGACGCGTACGTTGCCGGTGGCGCCCTCGCGGGTGGCCATCAGGGAGTAGCCGTAGGTGAGTAGATAGGCCCCAAAGAATACGACGACGGTGAGCCTGTGTGCTTTCTCGATGCCCTGCTTCTTCATCAGCTCCCCGAGGTCCGCGCTGCATCAACCCATGGTGGACTCTTCCTCGTCTTCCCCGTCGTCGGACAGGGTGGCCGGCCGGCCGAGGTCGTCGACTCCGGACATGGCCGTCACCAGTGAACCGACCGAAGAGTATCGGTGATGGGGTTTTTTTGCCATCGCCTTGCGTACGGCCCGGGCCACGTGCCGGGGCAGCTCCGGGGCATATACACGGGGGTCTGGGGCCGGCTGATTCAGGTGTGCGATGAGCAGGGCTGTGGGGCTTGTGGAGCTGAATGGCCGCTTGCCGGTGAGCATGCGGAAGGCCAGCACGCCCAGGGAATAGACGTCGGCCCGCTCGTCCACGTCCGCCGAGTCGTTGATCTGCTCGGGGGACATGTAGTCCAGCGTGCCGATGATGTTGGTGGCCGTCAGGTCGGTGCCGGCGGACAGCTTGGCGATGCCGAAATCGCTGAGCACCGCCCGGTGGGAGCGCTCCGGGTCGGTGGCATCCACCGGCTCGAGCAGGACGTTGGAGGGTTTGATGTCCCGGTGGATGATGCCGTGGCTGTGGGCGTAATCCAAAGCGCGCGAAATGTCGCGCAGCAACGGCAGCGCCCGCGGCAGGGGATAGGCGCCGTTCCTCTTGATCTCGTGTTCCAGGTCCCCCCCGGAGATGTACTGCATGACGATGTAGCGCGACCCGTCCTCGCTGACCCCGAAATCGTGCATGGAGACGATGTTGGGGTGGTTGAGCGCCGAGATGATGCGGGCCTCCCGCTCGAATCGCTGGATGTAGCGCTTGTGGCGTTCGGCGGTCTCCGGGGGCAGCATCTTGACGGCGAAGCGCCGGTCTAGCCGCGGGTGCACGGCCCGGTAGACCTCGGCCATCCCCCCCCGCCCGATGAGGGTGAACTCCCCGTATTCGGAGAAGACGGAGTGCTGGTCGGCGGGGAGCGGCTGGCGTTTGGCCTCCTGCTTGAGGCGGCGGGCTGCGTCGGCGTAGTCCACGCCGATGCCGTACAGCTCCCGGTCCACGAAACGCTGGAGGAACCGGCGGGTGGGCTGGAACACCAGGCCCACGAGCAACGCAGAAAAGCCGATGACCAGCGGGAGCTGCTGGCCGTCTGTGGCAAACACGAACAGTTTCTGCAGCACCAGCACGGAGACGCCGAAGAACAGCAGCAGCGTGGCGGTCAGTGCGCCGTAGATCAACGAGCGGTTGATGAGGAAGTCGATGTCCCAAAGGCGGTAGCGCAGCACCGAGAAGATCAGCGACCCGGGGATCAGCAGGAACGTCAGCACGTACAGGTGGTAGAGCACCACCTCCAGCACGACGTTCGACCACACGCCGGGGAACAGCTGCCCGCCGGTCACCGCCGGGAGGACCATGGTCACGACGGTGATGACCGCGAAGACCCCCATGTGGAGCACCAGGGCGATGGTGACCCATTTGGTCTGCTGCTTCTCGATGGGGGTGGAGACCCGCAGATAGCGGTGGACCTGCGCCGCCGCACCACCGAGGAACATCATCAGGTTGGGCAGGGGTGCGATCCACGGCAGCTGGGCCTCGACGGCCGCTGCCGCCCCGGGGGCCACGGTCCGGGCCGCCAGGTAGAGGCCCCAGGCCAGGGCGACCCAGCGGGACCAGCGGGGGGTGAAGCGGCCGTTGGGGAACATCAACAGCAGCAGCGCCACGAGGAACATGGCCGTGCCGTAGAGGGCGCCGGCCACCGGGGAGAACGACTCGTTGGCCCGGCCCAGGGCGTCGATGTTGAAGGTCACCCAGGCGGACACGACGATGAGGAACAGCGACGAGATGAGGGCGATCCAGCTGTCCCGCCGCCGCCAGTAGATGAGGATGGCGGCGATGAAGCACCCCAGCACCAGCACTCCGGCGACGGCCTCCAGGTAGAGCACGTAGCTCTCGATGGCGATGCCGCCGTCGGCCAGGGCGTCGATCTCCTCCTGGGTCAGCTGGGCGATGAAGCAGTCTTCGGCGCCCTCGCAGGGCACCTGCATCTCGTCGATGCGGGCCCCCACTCCAGCGGCGGCAAGGGCCAAAACCGCCAGGGACATGGCCACCCACAGGACCTGGGCCGCCGACTTCTTGGGGCCGCTGATGAGGATGGACGAGCCGGCGGTCTGCTCCGAGCCGAAGGTGGCCGAGTCCGGCCCGTCGGTGTACTCGGCGACAGCGGACACCGCAGCGTCGACGGTGGTCTTGTCGGTGGTCCTTTGATCGTCGGGAACGTCGGGCATGCGAGCCGATACTACGGGCGCGCGGGGAGGGGGGTCAACCGGGCCAGGAGCCTATTCACCACAGGCTCCAAGAGGCCCGTGGGGCTCAGCCCTGGCGGCCGGCCATCGCCGAGAGGTTGTAGATCTCGTTGACCGTCATGGGGGGCATGGTCTTGCGGGTGGGGAAGATCAGGGTCAGCACCGTGGTGGAGAGGAAGACCCCCAGGGCACACAGCGGGATGGCGAGGCAAGCGCTGAGGTAGATCCACAGCACCACGCCAAAGGGTGCCACCACCAACGCCGAGACCATGAAGATGGTGGCGAAGCGGCGGTTACGCGCTGCGTGGTCGTTGTCCTGCAGCATCAGCCGCACGTCCTCGTCGCCCAGATCCAGCAGCGGCTCCTCGGGGCATTTGGGGCAGTCCCCCGATTGGTCATAGCGCCGCCTGCAGATTTCACAGTAGAAGCGTCCCTCGGGATTCTCGTTCATGGCCCGCCCTCCGTTGGATTGGCTGCTCAACCCGTTCGCAGCGATTGTATTCCCTCTCACCCACCGCTGCAGGGGGCGATTCCCGCGGGGGGTCTGGCCTGTGGGCCGGCAGGGCCGGATAATGGCGGGGAGAGGGTGAACGGATGACCATCCCGACGAACCAATGCTGGCTGCTGGTGTTGCTGCTGCTGTGGGCCCTGCCCAACAGCGCGCTGGGCAAGAAGGCGGATCCGCTGTGGGACAAGGCGGTGGCCCTGTCCGGTGCCAACGAGGACCAGGTGGCGGCCTCCATCCATTCCCGGTCCGAGATCCTGGACAAGCAGGGCAACGCCAAACGCACTGACGAGACCTGGATCACCCTGTCCGTGGGGGAGGACGGTGAGATCGTCACCACCATCGACCGGGCGCTGGAGGACGGCGCGGACGTCACGGCTTCGACGCAGGAGAAGGCGCGCAAGAAGGCGGAGGATGGCGACGGGGGCAACGTGGAACTGGGCCCGGACTTCCTGCCGTTCGTGAAGGCCAACCAGAGGAAGGTCGAGGCCAAATCCACCGGCGAGACGCGAGCCTTCGACGGGCGCACCGGCACCGGCTACGACGTCCGCTACAAGACGGACGAAGGGGACACGCTGGTGGGCACCACCTACCTGGACGTGGAGTCGGGTGCGCCGCTGATGCTCCAGGTGCGGCCCGATCCCCTGCCCACCATGGTCGACGAGTTCGAGACCGAGGTGTTCTTTGGCCCCACCGCGGACGGCGGCTGGGCCATCGTCCGCTTCGTGGTCACCGGCTCCGGCGGGGTCGTGCTGATCAAGAAACGCTTCCGGGCCGAGGTCACCCTCGGCGACCACTTCCGGCACCGGGAACCCTGATGGTGGACGCCCCCGAAACAGCCGCCCTGTTCGAGCCGGGTGAACGGGTCGATAACTTCAAGGTCGTGCGCTCCATCGGCCGCGGCGGCATGGGGGAGGTGTACCTGGCGCGGGACACCCAGCTTGGCCGCAAGGTGGCCATCAAGGTGGTGCGCCCCGAGCGGTTCGGATCGGAACAGGCGGTGGAGCGGTTCCTGTTCGAGGCCCGCACCACGGCCCGCTTCAACCACCCCCACATCGTCACCATCTACGCCGTCGGCGAGCATGGCGGCAAACCCTACGTGGCGCTGGAGTACCTCGAGGGCCAATCCCTGCGCCAGCGCATGCGCAGCGAACGGCTGGGGGTGCGCGAGGCGATGCGGCTGGCCCTGGCCGTGGCCGACGCCCTCTCCGAGGCCCACGATCACGGTGTGCTGCACCGGGATCTCAAGCCCGACAACGTGCTGATCCCCGAGGATGGGCGGCCGCGGGTGGTGGATTTCGGGCTGGCCAAGGTGGTGGGATCGCTGCCGCGGCCAGGCGTGGACGACACGCTGGACCCGGCCATCGCCCCGCCCCCCGACTTCGAGAGCGACGACAAGGGCCCCCGCGGCACGCCGGCCTACATGGCGCCAGAGCAATGGCTGGAGGAGGAGATCACCGGCGCGACGGACATCTGGGCCCTGGGTACGATGCTGTACGAGCTGCTGGCCCGCCATCGCCCCTACGAGCCCTTCGAGACCTCCTACGCCGAGCTGTGCATGCAGGTCATCAACCCCACTCCCGCTCCGCCCATGGAGCTGGACCGGGACGTGCCCGAGGGGTTGCTGGAGCTGATCACCAGCTGCCTTCACAAGTCCGCGGCCCACCGCCCGTCGGCGTCGGGTGTGCGTTTGGAGCTGCGCCGCCTGCTGTCTCCGGGGCGGCTGCGGGTTTCGGACGAGGAGGCGCCCTTCAGGGGCCTGGAGACCTTTGCCGAGCGGCACGCCGGGCTGTTCTTTGGGCGCGACGCGGAGATCGGTGAGGCCCTGGAGCGCCTGCGTCAGGTGACGACCCTGCCGGTGGTGGGGCCGTCCGGCGCGGGCAAGAGTTCGTTCATCCGGGCGGGGCTGGTTCCGCGCCTGCGGGAGCAGGGCTCGTGGACCGTGCTGAGCCTGCGGCCGGGATCGGACCCCTTCCGGGCCCTGGTGGCCCAGCTGACCGCCGGCAGTTCGGGCACCCTGTCCCGCGGGACGCCGGTGCCGGACCCGCTGGTGCAGACCGATCCGGATCTGGCCGTCCTGTCTGGGTTGCCCACGGCCTCGTTACCCCGTTCGCCGCTGATGGACGCCGGGCACTCGGAGGCGGGGGAGCGGGCCTCCTACGATGAGATCTCACCCCCGGCCAGGGCGGACGTGCGTCTGGCCGCGAGCCTGCGCGCCAATCCCACGGCCCTCAACCTCATGCTTCAGCAGCTGGCCGAGCAGCGCCGCTGCCGGGTGCTGCTGTTCGTCGACCAGCTGGAGGAGCTGTACACGCTGGTGGACGACGAGGCGGTACGGCACGCCTTCATGCGAGCCATCTGCACCGCTGCGGACGATCCACTGGCGCCGGTGCGGGTGGTGTTCACCCTGCGGGACGACTTCCTCGGCCGCCTCGCTGAGGGGGAGGAGGCCCGGGAGGCCCTCAGCCGGGTGACGGTGCTGCGCGCCCCGGGGCAGGAGGCGCTGCGGGAGATCCTGGTGCGCCCCCTGGAGGCCATCGGTTATCGCTTCGACGACGAGGCCCTTGTGGAGGAGATGATCGCCGAGGTCGCCGGCGAGCCGGCGGGGCTACCGTTGCTGCAGTTTGCCGCCCGGATGATGTGGGACCGGCGGGAAAAGAAGGGCCGGCTGCTCTCCCGCGCGGCCTACCGGGCGGTGGGCGGGGTGGGCGGCGCACTGGCCGAGCACGCCAACGGGGTGCTGGCGGGGATGTCACCGTCCCAGGCGACCCTGGCCAAGGATATCTGCCTGCGCCTGGTGACGGCGGCGGGGACACGTCGCCTGGTGACCACTTCGCGGGTCCTGGAGGGGCTGGGGGACGAGGCGCGGGACGTGCTGGCGCGCCTGACCACGTCGCGGCTGGTCACGGTGCGCAAATCCGCCGACGACGAGGAGGCCGAGGCCCAGGTGGAGCTGAGCCACGAGTCGCTGGTCCACAACTGGAAACGGCTGGCCCGCTGGATCGAACAGAGCAGCGAGGAGCTGGCCTTCCTGGGCGAGGTGGAGCGGGTCGCCGAGCTGTGGGAGGGACGGGGCTGCCCCCCGGATGAGGTCTGGCGCGGGGAAGCGCTCGTGGATGCCCAGCGGTCGCTGGAAAAGCTGCGCAGCGCGCAGATCCCCGCTCTGGTGCGGCGGTTCATCGATGCGAGCCACGAACGGGAACAGCGGGCCCAGCGCTTCCGGCGCCTGCAGCGCATGGCCGGTGTGGCGGCATTGATCGTGCTGGCGGTGGCGTCGTGGATCGTGGCCCTCTCGTTGGCCAACAAGGAGGCCGAGGCGGTGCGGCAGCAGCTGGCCGCGGAGGAGCAGGGCGCCCAGGCGTTGCTGGAGGCAGCGCAGGGAGCCCGCCTGCGGGGGCACCCGCTGGAGGCGCGGGCCAAGGTGCGGGGCTCGCTGGAGATGCGGGACTCGACGGCCAGCCGTGCCCTGTGGTGGCAGCTGTCCGGGGAACCCCAGGTGTGGGTCAAGCACCTCAGCGCCGATGTCTACGGGGTGGCGTTCTCCCCCGATGGACGGATCGTGGCCACCGCCAGCCAGGATCGCACGGTCTACCTGCTGGACACCCAGACCGGCTCCATCGTGCGTGCGCTGCGGGGCCACGACGACCAGGTCTTCTCGCTGGACTACTCGCCGGACGGACGCCATATCGTCAGCCTGGACTGGTCGGCGAAGCTGGCGATCTGGGACCTGGAGACCGGGGAGGTCCGCTGGCACGGATCCCCGGGGCTCAACGGTGTCCGCTTCAGCCCCGACGGGCGTCATGTGGTGGGCGGCGGGAAGAACGACACCATCTGGGAGTTCGACGTCGAGAGCTGGGAGAGCCGTCCGTTCAAGGGGCACGAGAACAACGTCTCGCGGGTGGAGTACAGCCCGGATGGCCAGTATCTGCTGTCTGCCAGCTACGACCGCACCGTGAGGCTGTGGGATCGCACGAGCGGCCAGGTGCTGCACGTGCTCCAGTCCGACGGCGCCATCGCCGGCATCGGCTTCAGCCCCGACGGCGAGACGCTGGTCACGGCCGGCGGCGCGCGGGTGGTGCGGCTGTGGGACCGCACCAGCGGTGAGCAGATCCGCGAACTCCACGGCCACGACGCCTTCATCCACAACGTCGCGTACAGCCCGGACGGCTCCATGCTGGCCAGCGGGAGCGTGGACGCCTCGGTGATGCTGTGGGACCTGACCGCCGAGGAGCCGTCGGCCCGCCGGTACCTGGGCCACACCAGCTCGGTCTACGGCGTGCAGTTCTCCCCGGACAGCCAGTACCTCGCGAGTGCCGCGCTGGATCGCTCCGTGCGCCTGTGGGACACGGCCGCCGCCCAGCGCATCCCCCACGAGGAGGGGCACACCGACATCATCGCCACCGCGCGCTTCAGCGGGGATGGCGGGCGGATCATCTCCTGCGCCGCCGACAACACCGTCCGTCTGTGGGACACGGCCACGGGGGAACAGCTCAAGCTGCTGGAGGGCCACACCGACGAGTGCTTCGACGCCGCACTGAACGGGGACGGCACCCGGGCCGTCTCCACCGGGCTGGACAACACGGTGCGCGTCTGGGACGCGGAGCAAGGTGCGATCCATGCCGTGCTCTCCGGGCACACCAAGCGCGGTGCGTCCGTGCAGTTCTTGCCCGGCACCGAGCAGGTGATCTCCTCGTCGGTGGACCGCACCGTCCGCCTGTGGGACGCGGATGCTGGCGCCCAGCTGAAGAGCCTGCGCCTGGACGCCACCGCCCTGTACCTGTCGTTGAGCCGGGACGGCGGGCTGGCGGCCCTGGGCAGCGGCGGCCGGCGGGTCCGGCTGCTGGACCTGCGTCGCTGGGCGGTGATCCGGGAGCTGGAGGGGGCGGAGGCGAGCATCTGGGGCGCGGCGCTCAGCCAGGACGGGCAGCTGGTCGCCGCGGCGGACGAATCCCAGACGGTCCGCATCTGGGAGGCGGCCAGTGGCCGTCCGGTACTGGTCCAGCCCATGGCGGGGCGCCCCTACCGCCTCGCGTTCGATCCCGAGGGCGAGCGCCTGGGTGTCCCCCTTTCGGACGGGACGGCCCGGGTCCTGGATCTGGCCGGTGACGAGCTGCTGGTCCTGCGGGGCCACACTGCCGAGGTGGCCTCGCTGGAGTTCAGCGGGGACGGGCAGCGCATCGTGACCGCAGGGGACGACGGCACCGTGAGGCTGTGGGACGCGCACGACGGCCGGCCCATCTGGCGGGCGCCCCTGCTCCACAGCGCCGACGCCGGCCTGTTGACCCACCTGGGCTGGGTCGCGCTGGGCGGGGGCCTGGACGGCACGCCCAGGGCGTGGCGCGCCGCGACGGAGGAGCGCGCGGTCCAGGCGTCCGACGCCTCCCCCATGGTCTGCCTGCGGACCCACGACGGTGTGGTGGAAGGGTGGGATACGGAGGCGGACCGCCAGCTGTTCACCCACGCCGTCACCGGCCCCGGCGACGTGCGCGCCACCCCTTCGGGGTGTGCCGTGCTGTCCGGTGAGCGGGCGCTGTTCGTCGGCCGGGGCGCAACCCAGCCCCTGGCCGCCGGCGCCCCCGCCATCTACCTGGACAGCGCCGAGCTCCGCGTCGCCCCCGACCGCGCGGTGCTCCGCTTCACGCTCGACGGTGCGGAGGCCGGCCGGCACGGGGGGGATGTGGGGCTCCGGGCGATGATCCACCGGGATGATCGGCTGGTCCTGGGGTACGACAACGGCAACATCGAGGCGAGGGCCCTCAACGGCGCAGCCGGAGCCATCCTCACCTTCGAGGACACCCCGTCCTCCGAGGTGGTGCGGATGCTGGAGGGCCCGATGGGGACCCTCATCGTCGGCTTCGCCAGCGGCATGATGGGGATCTGGCAGCTGGACAGCGGCGCGCTGCTGGATCAGCGGCATCTCCACGGCCCCGTCGAGCACCTGCTGCTGCGGGACGGCCGCCTCCACGCGGCTACCGAGTTGGGCAGCCACCTGACCCTGGATCTGGCCGTGTTGTTCCAGGAACGCTGTGATCTGCTGCGGTCCGTATGGCAGCACGTGCCCGTGCTGTGGAACGATGGGCTGCCCGTGCCGGCGACCCCGCCGGAAGACCACGAGTGTTATTCCGCTGAAACAAGATGACGAACAGGGACCAGTGGAACAGAGCGCTGCTCGCCGTGTGGGCGCTGGCCTGTGTCCTTCCGGCCGCCTCCGCCCCGGGAGGGGAGCCACCGCCCGCCGTGGCCGGCTTCCACGGCACCTATGAATACGCCGGCAGCGCAGACGAGCAGCAGGCCCGGCTGGACGCCATCGACGCCACGGTGGACCAGATGGCGCGCTTCATGCGGGTCTTTGCCCGCAAACGGATCCGGGGTGCCACCCCCATCCCCCTCACCACCGAGATCCGCATCGACGGCGACGAGATCACCCTGGTGCGCACCGGCGAGACCGGGCTGACGACCCGCCACGACGGCACCCCTATGCTCACCACCGGAGACAGCGACGCGCCCCAGACCGTCACCCGGGCGCTGGTGGGGGCCTGCATCAAGCACCACGCCCAGCAAGAAAAGGGATCGGGGAGTGATCTGTATTGCCTGTCCGCCGATGGCCAGACCCTCACCGCCACGGTGACCATCGCCAGCGATCATCTGCCCACGGATATCGTGTACGGCCTCACCTACCGCCGTACGTCCGGGCCCTGATCAGATCCCGTTGAGACGCCCGCCGTCCACCGGCAGGCTGACGCCCCGGATATACGACGCGGCCGGGGAGGCCAGGAAGGCCACGGTGTTGCCCAGCTCCTCGGGGCGGCCCAGCCGGCCCAGGGGCACGTTGGAAACCCAGCCCTCTTCGATCTGCTCCATGGTCTGGCCCGTGCGCTCGGCCAGCATTCCGCCCAGGGAGCGCAGCCGGTCCGTGTCGGTGTAGCCGGGCAGCACGTTGTTGACGGTCACCGGGGCCGGCAGCTCCTTGGAGAGGCTCTTGGCCCAGGCGGCCATGGCGCCGCGCACCGTGTTGGAGACCCCCAGGTTGACGATGGGCTCCTTCACCGACAAGGAGATGATGTTGATGATGCGGCCGTAGTCCGCCCCGACCATGCCGGGCAGGGCCAGCTGGACCAGCAGCTGGGAGGCCAGCAGGTGGCGGCCCAGCGGCACCAGGAAGTCCTCCTCGCCCGCTTCGAGGATCGGGCCGGCCGGCGGCCCGCCGGCGTTGTTGATCAGGATGTGGATTGGCCCCGCCTGGCCCAGCAGGGCCTGGATTTGCGTGCGTAGATCCGCACGGGATTCCAGGTCGGCGACCAGGGCGCGCGCCCGGGGTGAACCGGCCTCTTGTAGCTCCGGGAGCAACGAATCGAGCAGCTCGCGGCGGCGGGCCAGCGCCGTGATCTCGGCGCCCAGTGAGGCCAGCGCCAAGGCGCTGGCGCGGCCGATGCCCGAGCTGGCGCCGCAGACCAGCGCGTGTCGTCCGGCGAGGGACAGGTCATTCTTCATGGGTCGACCCCTTTCTAGGGTTCCGGGCCCGGTAGGCGGGCCACTTTCTGCTTAACAGATGTGCCGCGGCAGGTCATCTCCGCACAGGGCTGCTATTCTTTTAAAAGGGAGACCCCTGAAGCCCATGCGAGGACTCATCTTAGCGCTGACCTTGTCTCTCCTGATCACGGCCCCGGCCGGGGCCCAGTCGCTCACGCTGGACCACCAGGAAGCGCGGGTCACCCGCACCACCGTGACCGCCGACGGGGTCCGCTGGCAGCTGGAGATCCGCGACATTTGCCTGGGCAGCGTGCGGCGCTACGAGATGGAGCTGCCCTGCTCGGACTGGCGCCCGCTGACGGCCAAGGGGCCGGACCGCCAGCCCTCGTTCAAGGGGGAGGTGGAGCTGCCGGACGGCAAGATCGTCAAGTACAGCAAGAAGGCCGACGGGGCGGGGGGCGAGCACTACACCGTCAAGGGGCTGCTGCTCACCGACGAGGCGGTGGAGTCGGCCGGCGAGTGGTACGGCGAACACCAGGAGGCCACCCCCGGTATCTGGCTGGTGGACGCCGATGACCTGGGGGACGCCTACATCAGCCGGGCCAACCTGGAGCACCCGGTGGAGGCCTGGCTGATGGAGCTACGGGCCAGCGCCCGGGACACGCGCATCGTGTGGAACGGCGACAAGCGCTACGCCGACGTCACGCTGGAGAAGGGCACCACCGACCTCCACGGCCCCGGCTGGCACTGCGCGGCGCTGAAGAAGCTCGAGGCCAAGGGGGGGCCCGAGACGGACAAGGAGACCTTCGAGGTCTGGTTCGCCAACGTGGCCATAGCCGATCCGGTCTGCCCCACCACGGCCAACTGGCTGCGGGTGGCGGTCTGCGGCCAGGCGGGGACCTTCGCCAAGGGCATGGGCGCGGCCACCTCCCTGGAGGAGATGCTGCCCCTGGCCCCCGACGGCGTGGCACTGGTCTCGTCCTGCCCCGACACCTACACCGCTCAGATCACCGACGCGGTGCGGGGGGCCTACGCCAAGGAGCTACAGAAGAAGGACCTGGAGCGGCTGGTGGCCTTCATCGACGGCTTCGAGCCGGTGATGGGCTCGGCTTGGCGTGTGGAGGCTGGATCCGGGCTGATGAACCTGCTGGACGTCGAGGTGGAGCGCCTGATCCAGTCGGGGCAGCTGATGGGGGCCTTCCAGTGCATCGACTCCCGGGCCGACCTGGCCGGGGACGAGTGGGCCTCCCAGTCCCGGCTCTACCTGGAGGCCACCGTCAACCGCCAGCTGGACGCCATGCTGGGGCCGGGAGCCGAGACGGCCGTCGAGCAGTTCATCACGGCCTATGCCCCGCTGCTGGGGGTCGAGTGGCGGGCGCGGGTGATGGCCCGCCATCGCTGGCTGTCCCGCATGAACGGGGTGCGTATCGTGCCCATTGAGCCCGGCACACCGGTGCCGATGGATATCCACACCACCGGCGGCGTCGAGACCATCGAGCACAACGTGGGGGCCGACGGCACGGGCCAGCTGGTCATCCGCTCTGCTGCCGGCAAGGCGCTGATCACCTCGGACACGGTGTCCGCCCGCTACCACCTCATCGACCTGGGGGGCGAGGCCTGGCTGTTCCGGGCCGCCGCCGTGGGGGGCAGCGCCACCAGCATGCAGTTCACCCTCGAGGGGGTCTCCCGCAGCTCGCTCAAGATCCTGTGGCGCGGCTCCTACCATGGCGAGGAGCTCGAGCTCCCCAACATCGGTATGTTCGTGCCGGTGGGCGAGGACGGCCTGGGGCTGGTGATGGCGCGGGAGCAGGCGGGGCAGGGCACCCGAACCGAGTTCTTCCTGCTGGACGACGCCAAGGGCACCTTCGCGGAGGCACCGGCCCCCGAGGAGGCCGGGACGCTGCGCTACGCCGACGGCCACCTGCGCTGTGACGGCAAGCTCGTCGACGGCCTGCGCCAAGGCGTGTGGAACCAGTGGTACAGCAGCGGGATCAAGGCGCTGGAGGGGGAATACGTGGACGGGCGCCGGCAGGGCGAATGGATCGCCTGGTACCCCAGCGGCCGCCGCAAGGCCGAGGCCAGCTTCGTGGGCGACAACGCCGTGAGCACGCCCACCTTCTACAACGAGCAGGGCCGCGTCATCACCCCGGCGGAGTTCCTTGCGGTCTATGGCGATGGCGACGTGTTCCGCATACCCACCGTTGCAGTCGCGCCATCCAGCCCCTGACCCGGGTCTGGTATGATTCCCCGACTCCAATAACCCCAGGGGGCGTCTTGAACCAGCTACTCAACCAGGCACGAAACACCCTGTTGGCCCTGCTCGTGATCTTCACGTCGCTCGGGATGGCTCCCCGGGCCGGCGCCCAGGAGGAGGAGGAGCCGGCGCCGGAAGCCGAAGCCGAGGCCGAAGCCGAGCCGGAGCCGGACAAGGGGGAGAAGAAGATCGACCCCGTGGACGCCGCGTCCCTGGCCAACGACATCAATCAGGACCATTGCGTCGACGCCTACGCCAGCGACATCGCCGTCGCCGCCGAGTCCACCAAGGCGGTGCTGGACGCCTGGAAGGACGTCGATACCTCCTACAAACAGCACCACGAGAACTACTTGCTGTTCTGGCGCGGCGTGCTGGCCCAGTGCCTGGGCCGCAACGACACCGCCGGCGATGACCTGCAGCAGTTCGTGCGGGTCCAGTCCGCCCGCGGCGGCTTCCACGACCTCATCCAGCAGGCCAACAACCGCCTCAAGCGGCTGGGCTACGCCAAGGAGCGGGGGATCGGGCCGGCGGGGGAGTACTTGCAGGGGCATCAGATTGTGGAGGGGTCGATTGCTTATGCGGGGGGGCTGAATGTGCACTTACAGTACTGCACGAATGTCCCTGACCATCTTTACGGCGGCAGCATGCTGGACAGCGCATGTCTAGGTGAAGAAAGGCCCACCTATTTCAGTGGATTGTCAGGCCAACCACTAGGTTTACATGCGGCCGTTGCCATCTATCCTTTGAGATTCCTGGGGCTGGGAGGGCGATTCAACGCAGGGTTTCCCGGCACCGTTCAATTAACCGCTCCTGAGGCGGGAGCCAGCCCAACCGACCTTGTTTTGCCTAGCGAACGATCGATTGGACCCTTGTGGCGGCTGTTCGCGGGGCCCATCGTGCGTATTCAGCCATCGATAGCCCAAGGAACGCGCGGGATACGGCTACAGTTGATGCCCTCTTTGCTCGTGCGCAGCGAGGAATTCACACCCATTGCGGGTTTCTTCACCACCACCACCAACAAAGAAACGGACCTCGTCCCCGGTGTCATCGACACCCAGATGTTGGATGCAGGAACGTTTACCTGGACGCGTTACGGTGCTGCCCTTTGGATGGAATTGGCCGTGGAGATCAAGACTACGGCGGTCTTCCGCATTGGAGGGAGCGGTGGCGCGTGCTTGAATAATCGAAACCCGTCGCTGGGTTACTCCAGCCAGCTTTCCGAGAGTGAGTGGGAGGCTAGTTGGGAAAAGGTGCCGATGATGCCGGAAGCGGAGACTCTTACTTCAGGTTTTGCCGGCGTCCATTTGGGCTGGCTAGCCTTCGGTAGGAAAGAAGGCATTGCCGTTGAGCCGACCATCCATCTTGGCTGGTCATTCTCCTCACTGTCTTACGCATATAATGTCGCGTGGGACATGCCAAAACATACCGATAGAGACGACCAGAAGTACTATTGGAACGGTGGTTGGAAGGATGCCGACGCCGTCAAATACAACGAAGATAATCCGGACGAGGAACCCATTCAAGAATTCCGCAAGGTCTACTCCACCCGCCAGGACCGCTTCACCGTGATGTTCGAGATCGGGATCCGATTTGGAGCCAGCAAGAAGAAGTAGGGCCTGGTTCGTCGCTCGGTCTGTGTCAGGGGAGGGGCATCCGTACCCACCGCATGGCACCGCGACATGAGATGGCCAGCTATCGCCGGAAAGGCAGCAAAAAACACCGGCTGACGTCTGCCGTATCCTCCCGCCCCTTTGCCGCGCACCAATCCGCATTCTTCCCTGGGAAGGCATCCCCGCACATCGCCAATTCTTGCTCGAGCCTTGGCCGTTCGTAGTTGGGATCGACGGTCAAGATGGCATTCACCAGTTCGTCGTGTATGGCGATGTACTCGTTGGCGTGGTCGAGGGTCCGGAGCAACTCTCGTTCGCGCTTGCTTCCCATGAGGCGTATGACCCGATACGCAGCATCCAGCAGGGTCTTTTGGACGAAATCGTCCACGGCTATCCCCTCCTGTGTTTGTTCGTCAGGTTTGGGTTGAACCTTGGAGATAGCTCCTCCGCGCCGGCGCTCTACTGGCGGTTGTTGTGATCCCCGAAATCCTGCAACGCCTTCACCGACGCAGGGGACAGGGCCGACAGCCGGGTCTGCACCACCAGCGTGCGGGCCGTCCCCGGGTCGATCCCCTGGTGCAGCCGGACGGTGATCTCGTCCAGCCCCAGCCCCCCGATGGGGATGGCGTCCAGGCCGTGGGCCGCGCCCTCGTCCACGACGATGACCGCCGATTCTCCGGCGGCCAGCTCCCCGATCTGGCCGCCGTCGGTGTGCATCAACCGCAGCCGCCCCTCCTGCACCAGCACCACCGCCACGTCGCCGGCGGCGCCGGAGATGAACACGGTTCCGATGGGCTGGGCGACCAGCGGCAGGTTGGCCCAGGTGACCGTCTCGACGGGGGGGCGAATCTGATCGGTGCGCACGAAGGTCAGCACACCTCGGGTGAGGACCGCGGCGTCGGCCAGCACCGATACCCGGGTGTCTTCGGTGGCGGTCAGGCCCGCGCCCAGCTCGCCGGGGGTGGCGAAGACCTCCGGCTCGGGCGGCTGCTCCGACGGCCCCGTTACATCCGGGGGCGTCGCGGTGGCCAGGGCGGATGGGACCGGTGGGGCCGGGCCGTCGACAGCGGGTACGTCGACGACCGGCTCCACCGGTGACGGAGGCTGCTGCTGGACGACGGGAGCGGCGCCGCCAGCGGGCTGCGGATCGTGCCGCAGCGCAGCCCCGCCGATGAGGACGGCCGTGCCCGCCACGATCATCACGGCCGCCGCCACGGCCCCCACCATCCACGGGGCGGACGAGCGGGCCGGTTCGGGGCGGGCCTGTGGGCCATTCGGGCGGATATCCGCCGGCTCCTGGCCCTCCACCATCAGCCGCTGGAGGATGCGGGCGGTGGCCGCCTCCTCGGCGTGGTGGGGTGGGGACTCGTTGCCGGGATCCTCGGGGCGGATGCGGTCCTCGTCAAAGGCGTCGAGGAGCGGCGCCATGGTCTCGCGGCGCGTCATGGGCTGTCCTCCTCGTCGCTGGTTCCAAACAGATCCCGGGCGTCGATGCCCATCTTGGCCACGATGGCCTGGCAGCGGCGCCGCAGCTTCTTCTTGCGGTTCTCGTATTCCTTGTACTGCAGCCCCAAGCTGGCGGCGGCCGAGTGGCCGTTCAGGTCGCCCTGCTGCTGGGCGATCCAGGCCCAGAACAGGGCCCGCTCCGCCGCGTTGAGGTACTCGAGGAACTCGGCCCGCCGCTGGGCCGCCTGGCGGCCCTCCAGGCTCTGGGACGGCCCCGGCCCGGACCAGGGTTTGAGCAGCCACAGATGCGGTCGCGCCCGCCTGCGCGTCCCGCGGGCCCGCCGCCGGTCGGTGAGCCGGTTGGCGATGACCACCCGCAGCACCCGCTCCAAGCTGGCCCGCTGCGGGTCGTACCAGGACGGATCGCGGCGGAGGATCTCGATGGCGTCGTGGACCAGGTCCTCGGCCTCTTCCGGCCGCGCGCCCAGGGCACAGGCGTGGCGGAACAGGCGCTTGACCAGCTCCTCCCAGCTCATCTGCGCTGCGCTGGCAGAAGGCTTGCGGGCGGGGCGGGTTTGGGCGCGGTTGTCGATCAAATCAGGTTCCGTCTCAGGTGGTCGATTTCCCCTCATTACGGATGAGCCGCCTCCGTTTGCCATTGGACCTGTTATTCCCTGTTGATGCTGATAAAAACGATCAAGAAGCCGGCAAAAAAGCGCCGTCCGTCCGTAATGACTCTGGGGTGGGCAACGGAGCATGAGGGGCCGGGAGGTAGGAATGATGGGATCCATGAGGACTGCCGTTTTCGTGGCCATGGTGCTGGCCGTCTCGATGGCCTGGAGCACGAGCGCTGCAGCGCAGAGGGAGGCGGGGGCGTTCGAACCGGTGCGTGCGCAGCCGGGGGAGATCAGCGTGGCGGAGCTGGAGGAGCTGTACGGGGACGCCAACCGGCTGATCCAGAAGTGCCGCCTCAACCCTGACTACGCGCGCCGGGTGGGGACCCGACGCCTGGCCGAGGCCTACTACATCCGCGTGATCTATGGCTCCGTGCGCCTGGGCCATACCGATATGGACAGCGCGGTCAATATGCTGTTCCTGGCCCCGGACATGGCCCAGGAGCTGGGGATACGGCGGATCGTCGACGAAGAGGGTTGGCCCGACGCGTGGCTGTACAGGACGTTCGGGCCGGAGGCGCCGTCGCACTCTACCCCGGAAGACGTTGAACCGGCCGCCTCAGCACCCCTCGCCGAGGATTCCAGGCTCACTGGGCCCGCCATCGGACCGGAGCTACCGACGCCCGCCCGCCAGAACGTCGGCCTCAAGGTGCGGTTGGGCGCCGCCTACTACTACCAGGCCTTTTTTGCGGTGGCGGTGGATGGGGGCATCCACCTGAAACCTTCGCTGCTGCTGAACCTCGAGTTCCAGGCCATGACGGCTGATGCGACCATCATCACCTCGGGGATAGAGGAGATCAAAAGGGTCACGCTGTTCTCCTGGGCCGTGGGCCTGGGGTACAAGTATCTCAAGCGCAACGTCCGGCCCTACATGGGGCTCGACTACACCGTGATCCTGTACCAGGTCGATCCCGCCGCCGGTGCCCGCTTCGCCCCCGGTTTCCGGGGCCGCGCAGGGCTGGAATTCATGGTGGATGAGCGGTTTGGACTGTTCGTCGAAGGCCACCTGGGCGGGGCGTACGCGCGATACATCACCGAGATCGATGACGACCGGCCACAGTTCCAGGCGATCGTCAACGGTACGGGAGGGATCATCATCCAGCTCTAGCCGGCGGGACGGGAGGGTCTGGGGATAGCGATCGTCCATCGCTGCTGATAAAAATGAGGGCCGGGAGGTGGGTTCGATGAGTTCGGGGAGATGGGCCGTCGTGGTGGTCGCGGTGCTGGCAGCCGGCGTGGGCTGGTGCGCCAGCGCCGCGGCCCAGGAGGGCGGGGAGCCCGGTGTATTCGAACCGGTGCGGGTGAAGCCCGATGAGATCAGCGTGGCTCAGCTGGAGGAGATGTACAGCGACGCCAACCGGCTGATCCAGCGGTGCCGCCTCGACACGGCCTACGCCAGGCAAGCGGGGCCGCGGCGCCTGGCCGAGGCCTACTACATCCGCGTGATCTACGCGTCCGTACGCCTGGGCAAGTACGATGTGGACAGCGGCGTCAACATGCTGTTTTTGGCCCCGGACATGGTCGGGGAGGTGGGGCTGCGGGGGATCGTCGACGAGGAGGGCTGGCCGGATGCGTGGCTTTACCATGCCTTCGGGCCCGAGGAGATGTTCAGCCCGCCGCTGGTGGAGCCCACCCCGGACGTGCCCCCCGAACCGGTGGAGCCGCTGGAGCGGGGGGAGCCGCTGGAACCGGTGGCAACGCCGGAACCGGTTGCGCCGGAGCCGGTGGTACGCGGGGCATCCACACCGGGCGTCATCACCGAATACGCCCCGCTCCCCAGACCCCGCGTCGGCCTCAAGGTCCGCACCGGGGCCAGCTACTACTACACGGCTCACCTCATGATGGCGCTGGGCGCCGCCTTCCATGTGCGGCCCACGCTACTGATCAACCTCGAATTCCAGACCTTGACGAGCCAGACCGACGTCGACGGTAACCAGGCCGAGGTCTGGCTGATCTCCTGGGCCGTGGGCCTGGGGTACAAGAACATCAACCGCAGGGTCCGGCCCTTCATAGGGCTCGATTTCACCGCGATCCTGTATCAGGTCCACCCGTCGGATGGAGCACGCTTCGCCCCCGGTTTCCGGGGCAACGGGGGGGTGGAGGTCATGGTCAACGAGCGGTTCGGTCTGTTCGCCGAAGGCCACCTGGGCGCCGCCTATGCCCAGAACATCGCGGATGCCAGCACCGAGGAAGATGCCTGGGAGCCGTTCCAGATGATCCTCGCCGGGGGCGCGGGGGTAGTTCTGCAGCTGTAGGTGTGTGTTCTAGGGGCAGTCTTCGTCGTCCCCGTCGATGTCCCCGTCGCAGTCGTTGTCCACGCCATCACCACAGTCCTCGGTGGCCACGGGGCTGATGTCCGGGTCCAGCGGATCGCAGTCCTGTTCGTTGGCGACCCCGTCGCCGTCCAGGTCCCAGCAGTCGCCGTCGTCCCCGTCGATATCGCCGTCGCAGTTGTTGTCGATCTCGTCGAAGCAGTCCTCGGCCGCACCGGGATGGATGGACGCATCCTCCGGCTCGCAGTCCTCGTCGTTGACGACACCGTCCCCATCCAGATCGTCACAGTCCGTATCGAACTCGTCTTCGACCCCGTCACAGTCGCTGTCTACGTCGTCGTAGCAGTCCTCTTCGGCGCCGGGGTAGATGTCGGGATCGTCGTCGTCGCAGTCGTCGTTGAGGGGGTAGCCGTCGCCGTCCTCGTCGTGGCACTCGCGGTCGTAGCTGTCCGCTTCGCCCTCGCAGTCGTTGTCGAGG
>CAZDDH010000060.1:0-2377 GCA_964504165.1 uncultured Rickettsiales bacterium
CCCGCTCCTTCCTGCTCACGCGGGAGAAGAAGCTCGAGCGCAAGATCAAGGAGGCCATCCTCGCCTACCGCATCGAGAACAACTTCGCCAAGGAGCACATCCTCTACCTGTATCTGAACCAGATCTTCCTGGGGCACGGGGCGTATGGGGTGCAGGCGGCGGCGCACCTGTACTTCGACAAGGACGTGCAGGAGCTGACCCTGCCGGAGGCCGCGATCATCGCGGGCCTGCCCCAGGCACCGTCGAACTACTCACCGAACCGCAACTTCAAGGCCGCCAAGGCCCGCCAGCGGTACGTGCTGAACCAGATGGCGAAGCGGGAGTACATCACCCAGGAAGAGGCCGACGCGGCCTACGAGCAGGACCTCGTCTTCACCAAGAAGCGCGACCGCAACCTGGACATCGCCCCGTTCTACGTCGAGCACGTGCGCCGGTACCTCTTCGATCGCTACAAGGAGGGCAAGGCCTTCCGCGAGGCCAACCCGGACGCCGAGGGAGCCCATCCGTGGGAGGGCATCCACCCGCTGCGCTCGGGGCTGACGGTCACCGTGCCCATCGATCTGGACCTGCAGCGGGTCGCCAACGAGGCGGTGCGCAAGGGCGTGCGCTTCGCGGACAAGCGAATCGGCTGGCGGGGCGCGCCGAAGAACCTGGAGTCCGAGTCGGATCGTGCGGTGGAGCGCACCGCCATCGACAAGGAGCGGGTGCTCGCGCTGCGGCCCTACCACCCCGGCTTCAAGATGCCCGAGGGGGCCGTGCCCGCGGACATCCTCCCGCCCCTGCAGGAGGGGGAGATCACCCGGGGCGTCATCGCCGAGATCGGGAGCAAGTGGGCCCTGGTGGACGTGGGCGCCATCCGCGGCGTGCTGCACATCTCGGACTTCACCTGGTGTCACAACGTGAACCCCGAGGTGAACTTCAAGTACTTCACCTGCCGCAAGCTCGACGACGTCCTGAAGGTCGGCGACGTCATTCACGTGAGCGCGGTGAACACGGGCGAGAGCTGGAAGCAGACGCTGCCCAAGAAGCACCCGGGGCGGGACCTGGAGTATCCGCGGCTGGCCATGGAGCAGGACCCCATGCCCGAGGCTTCGCTGCTGTCGATGCGGCTGGCGGACGGCGGAGTGCTCGCGATGGTCGGGGGGTCGTCCTACGAGGGCAGCGAGTTCAACCGGGCGGTCCAGGCGCGACGCCAGGTCGGCTCGACGTTCAAGCCCCTGGTCTACGCGGCAGCCCTGGACAACGAAGACGAGGGCATGACCGCCAGCTCGATCCTCGTCGACGCGCCGATCGTCGAGGCCATGTCCGGCAAGGACGGCGAGCTCTGGAAGCCCGGCAACTCCGGCGGCGAGTACCTGGGGGACACCACCTTCCGACGGGGCCTGGTGCTCAGCCGGAACATCGTGACCCTCAAGATCTGCCAGCAGATCGGCGTCAAGTACGCCCTGGAGTACGTGGAGCGGTTCGGCTTCGAGAGCCCCATCGACCCGAACCTGGCGTCCTGCCTCGGGGCCTCGGCCATCACCTTGAAGGAGATGCTGCGGGCCTACACGGTGTTCCCCACCCTCGGGTCCCGGGTCGAGCCGCGATTCATCACCGAGGTCCGGGACCGACACGGCAAGGTCATCGATCGCATCGAGCCCCAGCGGACCCCGGAGGTGTTGGAGGCCGAGACCGCCTACATCATGGTCAACCTCATGACCGACGTCGTGCGCTCCGGCACCGCTCGCGGCGCGCTCGAGGTGGGAGTGCCCGTGGCCGGCAAGACCGGCACCACCAACGCCTTCCGCGACGCCTGGTTCATGGGCTACACCCCCGAGGTGTTGACCGGGGTGTGGGTCGGATTCGACGAGTTCAAGACGATGGGCCGCGGCCAGTACGGCGGCGAGGTGGCCCTGCCCATGTGGGTCTCCTACATGAAGGCCGCGGTGGAGTCCTATCCTCCGTCCGAGTACGAGAAGCCGGACAAGATCAGGTTCCATCGCATCGACTCGATGAGCGGCAAGCTGGCCCACGAGGGTGAGCCGGCCGTGAAGGTGCCTTTCGTGAAGGGCACCGAGCCCACGACACTCGCTCCCAAGCAGGGTCAGGTGGACGCCGCCGATTTCCTGTCCGGCGAATACTGAGGTTCCGTGCGCAGACTCCAACTCCTGGCCGCTCTCGTCCTTCCCTTGCTCCTCGTCGCCTGCGAGGTGGACGAGGCGACAGGCCCCATCGCCGTGTGCGACCCCGTGCCCGAGGCCATCGCCCCGGACAGCGGCCCCACCTCGGGCGGGCCGGAGGCTGCGGTCACCGGGCTCTTCGTGGCCGCGGACACGGTCCGGGACGTGCAGATCCGGGTGGGGGCGGCCGACGCCGAGGTGCTGGCCGTGGCCCG
>CAZDDH010000060.1:2387-40415 GCA_964504165.1 uncultured Rickettsiales bacterium
AGAGGGCTGCGGGGCGTGCGATGCGTGCGCCGCCGAGGTGCTGCGCTGCGCCTCGTGTGATCGCGAGTGCGGAGGATTGGCCGAGTTCACCGACGTGGACGGGCTGATCCACCCCGCGAGCGTGTGCGTGGAGACGGTCGTGTTCGTAACCCCGCCCGGCTCCGAGGGGCCCGCGGCGGTGTCGATCATCAACGCCCGGGGACAGAACGCGGACCTGACGTTCACCTACTCCGATGGGGACGACGACGACTCCGGCGCCGACGACGACTCCGGCGACGACGACGACTCCGGCGACGACGACGACTCCGGCGACGACGACGATGCCGCCCCGTCCGATTTCTGCGGCCACGGCGGATTCCGCGACCAGCCGGAGTTTGGCCCCGGCTCCAATCCGGGGGCCGTCTCGCCCTTCGGCACGGGGGAACAATTCGACGTGGTGCTGGGGGACATCGAAGACACCACGGCCATCGAACACACCGAGTCCACCTGGGCCGTGGACTACACCGTCGATCTGGAGACCGGTACGTACGACCTGTACATCCCACCGGGCTATGACGGTTCGGAGGCCTACGGCCTGGTCACCTACATCGATTCGGGAAACAACGGCGGGCCGCCACCTGGCGGCTGGGGCCCGGTATTCGATGAACACAAACTGATCTGGGTGTCCGGAGACGGCGTCGGCAACTCCATCGATACGGACATCCGCATCGGCAAGGGGATCCTGGCGGTCTACCGGATGTGCGAGCTGTTCAACATCGACATGGCCCGCATCTACACCAGCGGCAACTCGGGGGGCGGCCGCTCGGCCCACATGCTGGCCTTCTTGCACCCGGCCACCATCGACGCCGCCTGCCCCAAGTGCGGCTCGGCTTACATCCGCGAGGTGGAGCAGGCCTACGAGACCCAGGACCCGGACGGCCATTACGAGTTCTGGGGCGACTGGTATTTCCCGGACGTGGACGGGGATGACTACGCGACGTACCTGCACGGGTTCAACCCCCGCTACGCGCTGATGACGAGCTACGACGATTTCCGGGAGGGCGACTTCCAGAACATCTACCACCACGGCATGGAGGAGGACGGCTTCGAGTCCCGACTGCTGGAAGTGGCGGGGGGGCATTGCAGTAGCAATGGCCAACACTTCATCGATGCGCTGGGTTTCATGGAACACCCGCTGTTCACGGTGGTCGAGGATGAGTTCGATGATGGCGCTGTCCTGACCAATGGGGGCGCGGGGGATGGGTTCGCAGGCATCGGCGACGGGGCGGTGGTGGAGCAGGACGGGCAGCTGCAGCTGACCGCCGAAGGGGACGATCTGGCGGCAGCGGTGAACCGGAACCGGCTACATTTCCACGACGCCAAGGGCCTGATCACCCGCCTGGAGCTCGAGGTGACCGGCTCGGGGGCCCAGAGCGCTTTCGTCGGCCTGTGGGCGCAGGCACCTGCCGAGCTCCTGGACCAGGGCGCCAACGGCTTCGTGGCCGGGGGGGGAGAACCACCCGCCGCGGGGCTGCTGCTGCAGTTCGATACCGACGGGGACTCGGCGGCCATGAGCTTGCGCGCCTTCGACGGGGAGGCCGGGACCCCGGAGGCCCTCTTCGAGGCCGAGTTCGAGGACTGGGACCCGTCCGGCGAGCCGCTTCCGCTCAAGTTCCAGGCCTGGGACCACGAACTCCAGGTCAACCTGGGTAAACACCTGGGGGAGCCCAGCGCCGAGGCCGGTGTGCGTCTTCTGGACGACAAGCGCACGATCCAGGTGCGATGGGACGAAACCCAGGCGGGTATGTGGCCCGATGGGGCGTGGGACCTGGACGTGGGTTGCCTGCTCACCGTTGCGGCCCGGGCACAGGAGGGGCAGGCCGACGGCGCCGGGCTGGCCCTGGAACGGATCCAGCTCATCGACGCGACGGGCATCCTGTGTGAATGACGGCCCAGGGTGTCACCCCGGCCTGCGCGCTGTCACATCAAATTCGTAGAGTTCCTTCTTGGAGTTGCGCTTGCGGATGACCCGCCAGTCCGCACCCTCGAAGCCGGCTTCCTCCAGTAGGTCCCGGTAGATGCGCTCCACCGGCACCAGGTGGCCGTAGAACGACGAATTGCCGACGATGTAGTGGACGTCCGCGCCGGGCCTGAGGTGGCCCCGGACGGCCCGTAGGTGCCGGATGATATCCTCGAAGTACTTGTGGATGTAGTGGGCCATCAGCGGGCCGTTGCGGGGGTGGGACGCGGCGATGGCATCGAGGATGGGGAGCAGGTACCCGGGCACGGGGTAGCGGCCGTCGGGGACCCAGCTCTGCAGACGGCTGGTGGCCACGCCCCAGGTGCCGCCGATGGCCCGCCAGTCCAGCTCGCCGGCCTCGCGGGCCTCGAACAGATAGGAGAGCCAGTACATGTAGGGCCGCAGCTCGCGGATGTAGGAGATGCGGTTCGGGTAGGGCGGAGAGGTGACCAGGACGTCGAAGCCCTCCACGGGCGGGGCACCCAGCGCCGATAGATCCCGGGCGTCTCCCAGCAGGATCCGGGCCTGCCCGGTGGGATTGGGGGCCACGGTGTCGCCCACGCCTTCCACCTCGGCCGCGAACCGGGCCAGGCCCTGCTCCTCGTGCCGCGCGTCCGGCGCTTTGAACGACATCGACTGGTGGTCGAAGGCGGCGTTGGACAGGGCGATGAGGGTCCGGCAGAAGGCCACCTGAAGCAGATCGGTGACGGCGGGCGGAGCGTCCTCGAAGTCGATGGCGGCCCGGAGGCGGCACAGGCAGTCCAGGGCATCGGGCGGCCACCAGCGCTCGATGTTCTTCAACGGCGGCGGAGCGGCGGGCTCGACCGCCCGGGATGACACCGTCCGGTGAACGTGCGCCGCACGCTCACGGAACCGGACCACGCTCCCCTCGGTGTAGTCCCCGGCCTTGGTGTTGCCGAACCACACCAGGAACGGGTTGATCTCGACCGCGACCCCGGCCATGCCGAGCTGGGCCGCGCACAGGGGGGTCGTGCCGCTGCCGGAGAAGGGGTCCAGCACGCGGCTGTCCGGGGGGAGTGGCTCCAGGAGCTGGCGGACGATCTTCTCCGAATACGCCGGCGTCAGCCGCAGCCAGCCGTGACGGCCGCGCTGGAGGTTGTGCTTGTAGGTGAGGTCTGCTCGCTGGCGGGTCTCCTTGGGCATGGGAATTGAAGGGGGCCTCCTCCTCAGATGCAGCACATTCCGCCGATCGCGTATATCATGATGCCAGAGGAGGCGAAGAAAGATTGCCTCCGGGGGGCGGCAGGATGCCACGCGACGTTGGGGACAGGGTGCCTGGCAAGGCATCGCCGGAAGATCGGGTCATGCGCCGGGCCGGGGTGACCCTGATCCACTATCTACGCAGACATCACGGCCAGCCCGTCGTCGACGAGGTGCTGGAACGCGCCGGCGCGTCTGCCGACGACGTCCTGCGCGGCGGCCGGTGGCTCTCCTACCGCCTGTATTGCCGCCTCTGGTCCGCGGCGACGGCGGTGGTCGCCGATCCGTTGCTGGGGGGCAAGGTGGGCGGCGAGACCTTCAGCAACCAGGGCTTGCGCGGCGTAGCGCGGACCTTGCGGACCCTGGGGATCCTGGGCGGCGCCGGCATGGCGATGAGGTCGCTCCCCGCCCTGGGCAACCGGTCCTCCAACTGCGTTCAATACAGGCTCATCACCTCCGGCCGCACCCGGGCCATCGTCTCCGTGACCGAGCCGGCCGACCCGCCCTTCGGCAAGGAGCGCTGTGATCAGCGCATCGGGGCTGTGCGGTCGCTGGCGGGCCTGGCCAGCCCATTCCCCGAGAATGTCACCGTGGCCCATCCCCAGTGCATCGGCAACGGGGATCCAGCCTGCATCTACGATGTCCGCTGGACCGCGCGGCCCGTGAGCCGCTGGGTCTGGTTTGCGGCAGCTACCTCGATCCTTGCGGCCGTGTATGCCCTGACCTTCTGGGGGGGCATGCCCCTGGCCACCGCTGTCCTGCTGCTGATCGCGGGCTTCGCGGCGGTGATCGTCCTGGCGGTGGGCCGCCAGCGGTCGGACCGACTTCAAGAGAGCCTGTTCCAGGTCCAGGACCACCAGCAGCGGATCCTGGAGGTCAACCAGCTGGTGGAGGAACGGAACGAGGAGCTGGCGGCGGCCTACACGGATCTAGAGGAGAGGACCCGCGAGCTCGGCGAGGCCAGGGCGGAACTGGAGCACCAGCAACGGCTGACGTCGATGGGCCGCCTGGTGGCCGGCGTGGCCCACGAGCTGAACAATCCACTGGCGGCCATTCAGCTCAAGGCGGAGGCCATCGCGGCGTGCGACGACGCCGCCGGGGTACCGCAGATGACGACGGCCATCACCGACATGGTGGACCGGTGCCGCCGGTTGATCCGCAACATGCTGGATTTTTCCCACGAGAATCCGGATACCCGGCAGGACGTGGCCGTGAGCCAGCTGATGAGGAACACCCGGGAGCTGGTCTCGACGGCGCTGACGCACGCGGGAATCCAGGCAGACTGGAACGAAGGGCGGGATCTACCCCCGGTTCGGGGGGATCTGGGGCAGCTCCAGCAGGTTCTGGTGAACGTGATGGAAAACGCCGTGGATGCGGTGCGGCACGCTCCCCAGCCTCGCAAGATCCGCATCGATGCCCGGTATCTGGAGGCGCAACGCATCATCCGCATCGATGTACAGGACAACGGCCCCGGAGTCCCGACGGACATCCGCGGGCAGATCTTCGACCCCTTCATGACCACCAAGGAGGTGGGAGAGGGTACGGGCCTGGGGCTGAGCATCTGCCACGGTATCGTCTCGGCCCACGGCGGTCAGATTCACCTGGTCGGGACCGAGGACGGGGCCGGCGCCCTGTTCCGTATCGACCTGCCCCGTTCCGAATCCACGACGACCGAAAAACCGAGCCGGGAACACCTGGACCTACCCATGAGAGGGCACGTGGAAAACCGCACGTTCCGCCTGCTCGTCGTCGAGGACGAACCGATGTTGCTGGAAACCATCACCCAGCTCCTGGAGGTGTACGGCCATCAGGTCCATGGGGCGGCGGATGCCGGCGAGGCCCGCGACGTGCTGGACGGTGGCGAAGAACCGGACGCCATCTTGCTGGATCTATGGCTGCCCGGTGAGAGCGGCCAACAGTTCCACAGCAACCTCCCAGCGGGCCTGCAGGAGCGCGTCGTGTTCATGACCGGCGCCATCAAGCGGGACGAGCCGTTTGCCCAGCAATACCGAGAACGATTCCTGGAGAAACCGTTCTCCTACAACAAGTTCAAGGATGCCCTCGACAAGCTGCCCACCCGAGCTGGAGGGAGCGTCGGATGAAGGGGCAGGGGGGCGGACGCGACCGTCACATGAGCCGCACCCAGCAATGGGTGGCCTGGTCCGCGCTCGCGACGATCGTGGTGCTCTCCTTGGTGCTCAACGGTATCGGCACCCCCGCACGGGTATCGCAGATGGCCCAGCCCCATGCCGAGGGGCAGGCGATCGTTGCCGGCCAGTTGCTCGGCGGCGAGCAGGCGGCGCTGGCCGAGCTGGGGATCTCCCCGATGGCGTGGGCCACGTACCTCCAGGGGATGAGCTGGCTGCTCTCGGCGATCTGTCTGGTGCTGGGATGGCTGATCTTTTACCTGCGCAGGGACCGCTGGATGGCGGTGGTCTCGGCGGCCTTCGCTGCGCTGGTCCCCCTGGCCACCACCCAAGGTGCGATGGCCCTCGGCACGGAGCACGAGTCCTTGCTGCCGCTGATCAATGCCGTGCGCTCGTGCACGCTGCTGGTCATCGTCCTGCTGTTCTACCAGTTCCCGACGGGGAGCTTCGTGCCGGGATGGGCCCGGTGGGTGGCCATCGGGTTCGTGGCCCAGCAGGCGGCCTGGCTGTTCGTCTGGAACATTTCCGGGGCACCGTCGGGCTGGAACGCCAGCTCGGATGCGTTGATCGGGATGGCGGTCATCCTCAGCGGGGTGGTTGCTCAGATCTACCGGTATGCGCGCATCTCCACCGCGGACGAACGCCAGCAGACCAAGTGGACGGTGACGGCGCTGGGGGTGAACACGGCGGTGTTCATGCTGGCGGTAGTCACCACCCAGTTCACCCAGCAACTGTTCCACTCGGCGTGGCTCAACGTGGTGTGGAAGCTGTTGCTCTATCACTCGTACGCCCTCGCCACGC
The DNA here is from genome assembly GCA_964504165.1 of uncultured Rickettsiales bacterium. Lineage (GTDB taxonomy): Bacteria > Myxococcota_A > UBA796 > UBA9615 > CAYRNR01 > CAZDDH01. The sequence goes on from CAZDDH010000060.1 coordinate 8,556, forward strand.
TCTTGATCCCCGTCACGCTGATGGCGGCCGCCCTCCGGTACCGGCTATGGGATGTGGACATCTGGATCAACCGGTCGCTGGTCTATGGAGCGGCGACCCTGATCCTGGGGCTGATCTTCGGTGCCTTCCTGCTGGGCTTCATGGAGATCGCCCTCGAACTCTCGGACGACCGTCACCTGCTGCTGGCGCTGGGGATCGCGGCGCTGGTCGTCGGGGCGTTGTTCCATCCCCTGCGGCGGCAGCTGCAACGGCTGGTGGATCGCCGGATCTACGGCATCGCCATCCAGTACGACCCCCTCGCCGATCCCGACTCCTTGAGCGGGGCGCGGCACAGCGAGTTCGAGATCTCGAGAACCCACCAGCGGTTCAGCAACTACACCTGCGGTGAACTGCTCAGGAGGGAAGCGCTGGTCGATGTCTACAGCGCCGTCGACGTCGTCGCGAGTGAAGCGGTCGAGATCCAGTTCATCGATCTGGAACTCGATGAATCCGGCGCGGTGGACGAGCGATTCTCCCAGCTAGCCGAGGCAGCGGCGGCGGTGGCGCATCCGGGGATCGTTCCGGTGCTCGACCACGGCCTCTTCGAGGAGACCCCCTATCTGGTCACCCCCCCCCGGCGGGAACAGGACCTGGGGATGCGGCTGGAGGCGGTCGTCCGCATGCCTGTGGAGGAGACGCTGGCGCTGGTGCAGGACCTGGCCGATGCCCTGGACGCCGTCCATCGTCAGGGGGTGGTGCATCTGAACCTCTGTCCGGAGAATGTGCTACTGAGCCAGCCCCTGCGGGACCGTACCAGGAAACGCCCCCGGGTGGCCGGGCTGGGGCTGGCGAGCTGTTTGACCGAGTTCCACTCGGGGCCGGGCCCGGCCCACGGGAACGTGGACTACATCGCCCCCGAACGGGTCCGGGGGGACGAGGTCATCGACCACCGGGCGGATATCTACGCCCTGGGGATGCTCACCTACCGGCTGTTGACCGGGCGCACCGCGTTCCCCAAATCCACCGCATCAGCCCGGCTGATCGCGCACCTCCACGAGCCACCTCCCAACCCGGGTGACCTGGTCCCGGATCTGCCGCAAGCCGTCGTCGAGGCGGTCCAGCGAGCCCTGGCCAAGCAACCCCGCGACCGATTCGACACGGCGGGCGAAATGGTGCAGGCGATGCGTGGCCCCCGAGCACAAGCGATATGATGTGGCCGGCGCCCGCATGGCCGAACGCTGTGCGCCGCTGGAGACTCAAATCGAAGAACAGGGGATGAATTCGTGAAAACACCCGTGATCCAAAACGGTTGCCTCGGTGCGGCAGACCGTCAGGAGCTGATCCAGACCCGCCGGGACCTGCACCAGCATCCGGAGCTGGCCTTCGAAGAACACCGCACCGCCGCCCTCATCGAGCGGCACCTGGAATCGCTGGGGCTGCCCCCGCGCACCGGCATCGCCGGGACCGGTGTGACGGCCACGCTGACCGGCGAGGGCGGCACCGGCCGGTGCCTGGCCCTGCGAGCCGACATGGATGCCCTGCCGGTCCAGGAGGTGGCGGGCCGGCCCCACGGATCCACGGTGGACGGCGTGATGCACGCCTGCGGGCACGATGGGCACGTGGCTTCCTTGCTGGCGGCCCTGCGCGTGCTCTCCCGGGAGCGGGCCGGTCTGGCCGGGGCCATCCGCGCCATCTTCCAACCGGCGGAGGAGGTCGGCGACGGGGCGGCACGGATGATCCGGGAGGGGGCCCTGCAGGATCCCCGGGTGGACGCGGCCGTAGGCCTGCACTATTGGGGGTTCCAGCCGACGGGCGTCATCGGCGTCAAGGCGGGGCCGTCGATGGCCAGCGTGGACGAATTCCGTCTGACCATCCACGGCAAGGGGGGGCACGGCGCCATTCCCCACGAGGCGGTGGACGCCCTGGCCGCCGGGGCCTACCTGGTCACGGCGCTACAGACCCTGGTCTCGCGGGCCATCGATCCGCTCCAGCCGGCGGTGGTGACGGTGGGGGAATTCCGGGCGGGTGACGCCTTCAACGTGATCGCCGGCGAGGCCAGGCTGTCCGGGACCATCCGCACCTTCGACCGGGACCTGTGGCGGGAGATGCCCGGGCGCTTCGAGGAGCTGACCCGCGGCGTCTGCGCGGCCCACGGCTGCGGCTGTGATATCGAATACAACCGGCACACGTCACCGCTGAACAACGACCCGCAGATGGCGGAACTGGTCAGGGAGGTCGCCGTGGAACTGGTGGGCGAGGAGCGGGTCGTGGAGCAGATGACCATGGGCGGCGAGGACATGGCCGAGTTCCTGTCCGCCGTGCCCGGGTGCTTCTTCTTCGTGGGCGCCGCTTCCGAGGCCAAGGGGATCACCGCCGGCCAGCACCACCCGGCCTTCGATCTGGACGAGGACGCCCTGGAGATCGGCGTGGAGATGCTGGTGCGGGTGGCCCGCCGGTATCTACAGCAGTAGCCCGCGCAGCTCGTCCATCGTCCCGCACACATGATCGGCGCGGCGCTCCAGGCCCGGCGCCATCGCGTAGCCCCCCCAGAGCACCAGGATCGCCGGGACGCCGGCGGCGATAGCGCAGCCCACGTCCGTCTCCATGTCGCCCACCATCACCGCGGCGGCGGGCTCGACGCCGGAGCGGGCCAGCAGCTCGCCGAGCATGTCCGGAGCCGGTTTGGGCCGCTCCACGTCCTCGGGGCCGACCACGTCGTCGAAGAGATCCAAGGAGAGCTCGTCGAGGAGCTGGCGGCTCAACACCACCGGCTTGTTGGTGGCCACCGAGAGGCGGGCGCCGGACGCGGATAGATCCTGCAACAGTCGCCGCATCCCGTCGAAGAGGCGGGTCTCCACGACGAGATGGGCCCGGTAATCCCGGCGGAAATGCCCGAGGACCTCGTCCACCCGGTCCTCGTGCTCGGGGCCCACGACCCGGGCCACCAGGTTGCGTGCACCCCAGCCCACGGCGGCGATGACCTGGTCGGGGGTGGGTTCGGGCATGTCCAGGGAGTTCAGGGTACGGATCATCGACTGGGCCAGGTCGGCGCGGGTGTCGGCGACCGTGCCATCCAGATCGAAGATCACGTGACGATAGGGGAGGGACCGTTTCATGAAACCATCTCCGGCCGTCTACAGCCGGCCCAAAAAATACAGGGCACCATACACCAGGGCCGTGACGAGCCCCAGGGCGGCCGGGGGAGCGATCCAGCGGGGCAGCCGCGGTGCGGGGCGCAGGTAACCCAGGTTCAGCGCCCACACGGTCGCCAGGGCGCCTGGGCAGATCCACAGCAACAGGGCCCGGAAGGGGGGGGCTCCGAAGGCACCGATGAGGAACAGCAACGCCAGCGCGAGGGCCGCGGGGATCATCGCCCGGCCCAGGTCCCGGCCTCCCAGCTCCCGCCAGCGGATCCCCGCTGCCAGCAATCCGGCGCCAAGCAGCGCCACGACGGCCAGGGCATACCCCACCCGGCGTAGCCGGAACGCCCGGCTCAGCTCGGCCGTGCGCACCGCCGCGGCCTCCTGGCCCACCGCGCCGTACCCCTCCAGCGCTCCGATGGCCTCACGGGCATCCCCTAGCCGCCGCTGGCGGATGGCGTCGCTGGCCATGCTGTCAAGGGCCCGCAGGGCGCAGGGGGCATCGGGGGAGAATTCCAGGGCCCGCAGGTAGTGCCGGCGGGATTCCTGCGGCCGGCGCATGAAGCGGTACTGGCTGCCGAGCCAGCACTCGGCTTCCGGGACGATGGCGTGCTCCGGGTGGACAGCGATCAACGCCTCTACCTCGAGGATCGCCTGCTCGGCCTCCATGGCCGCGTACTCCAGCTTGATGCGCCGGAATCGGCGGGTGACGCCGTCCTCTACGGCCCGGTCAGCGAGGGTGGCGATCCGGTCGGACGCCGTGCGCGCCAGGCGGTGGGAGGGGTAGTCCTCCAGCAGCCGCTCGTACAGCGCGCGCGCCTTTTGCGCGTCGCCGTGCTGTTCTTCGGTCTCGGCCCACATGGACAGGGCGGCGGGGGCATAGGGGCTGTCGGGGAAGCGCTCGGCCACCTCCTCGAACTGCTCGACGGCACCGGCCACGTCCCCCTCACCCAGGGACTCCAGGGCGGACAGATAGACGATCTCACCCCCGCTGGAAGGGGAGGCCTGGAGGCACAGCAGGGCGAGCAGCAGGGTCGGGATCATGAGCCGGTTCGGCGGCGTCTCCACAGCGACAGCGCCGCCAGCAGCCCCGCCACAGCTGCGCCGGACCGGGCCGGCCGGGTGGTCGAGCAGGAGCAGTCCCGGGGGTCCTCGAGGTTGGTGTCATCGTCGCCGGGGTCGCCGTCGTCATCGTCGTCGTCGTCGTCGGTGACGTCGTCGTCGTCATCGTCGGTGACGTCATCGTCGTCCCCGCAGCCCTCGTCCACGGTCCCGTCGCAGTTGTTGTCGATTCCGTCGCAGTCCTCGGCAGCGCCAGGGTGGATGGCCGGGTCGCCGTCGTGGCAGTCGCCTTCGTTTTCCGAATAGCCGTCGCCGTCGTCATCCATGTCGTCGGGGTCCGTGGCGCCATAGCTCCAGCTGTCGATGAGGTTGCCGTCCACGTCCCAGGCCTCCCCCTCGAACAGCCCACCGGCGATGTGGATGACCGTGAAGTGGTTGTCGGTGTAGCCCACCTGCTTCCACCAGCCTCCCTCGTACTCCATGTCCAGCAGGCCCAGGATGATCTCCCAGCCGGGGATCATCTCCACCAGATCGCCGTAGGTGTAGTTGGGATCGCCAAAATCCAATCCCAGGGATTCCAGCACGTCCATCAGCTCTTCGGGCAGGAAATCCCCCAGGTCCGCCGGGGCGCCGCCGCCGCCGGTGACGATGTAGGTGATGCCGTTGACCGAACCCCGCTCGTAGTGGTGATCGTGGCCGGAGAACGAGGTCTGCACACCGTAATTTTCGAACAGCGGCACCAGGTGATCCCGCACCGGCTGCCACTCCTCGTGGTCCGCCACACCGTGAGCGCCGGTGGTGTAGGGGGGGACGTGGCCGCAGGCGATGATGTGGTCGATGTCGGGGTTGGCTGCCGCCGCCGCCAGATCGGCGTCGATGAAGGTGTACTGCGCGGACCCGCTGCTGAAATCATCGCAGGTGTCGAACACCAGCACGTGCAGGTTGCCGTAGTCGAACGAGTAGTAGTGGTCGTTGCCGTTGGTGTGGGGGGAGAAGTAGCCGTCGAAGTAGGCGTAGTTGCTGCCGTCGTCATGGTTGCCGGGTACCGGTGCCAGCGCCCCGTGCCGCAGCATGTCCTCCTCGATGGTGAAGAAGTCGTCCCACTCGCCGATGTTATCGCTGTCCTCGACCATGTCGCCGGTGTTGATGATCAGGGCCGGGTGACCCACCGTCGCGAGCACCCGGGCGATGACGTCCTCGTGGTCCCCATAATTGGTGCGCGTGTCCCCCATCACGACAAAGGTGAACGGTTCGTTGGGCAGGGGCGCGGTGGTGAAGGTGAACTGGCCCGAGTCCCCTTCGCTGGTGGTGACCTCGTAGTGGTACATCGTTGAGGCGGTGAGCCCGGAGAGGAGCACTTCGTGGCTCGTGCCCTGGACGGCGCTGGCCTCCGAGAGCCCCATCTGGGCTGTGGGGCCGTAGTGCACGTCGCCGGAGGTGGGCCCGTCGGTCTCCCACATCACGACGATGGAATCGGTGGTCACGGCCTGCAGGTATGGGCCGTTGCGGATGCCCGCGTTCGCGGGGGCGGCGAGCCACAAGCAGGCCAGTATCACGGGAATGGAATGGGTGCGCATGTGACCACCATATCCCTTTGGCTGCCCATCGTCACCGTCGTTCCGTCATGGAATGAATGATCAATTCTCACGCCGCGGCCGTGGAGGTGAGGGTGGGTTGCGTCCCCGGCCCGTGCCCCGCGTCCCACCCGAACACCGGATCCGAATGCAGCGGTTCCACCAGGCCGGATGACACGAATGGCCTTGGATGGCTTGATTGCGCTGCTAACATGGTGTCCTGACCCGGAGGAGGATCCATGGTTCGACTGCAAGAAACGGGAGCCCTGGCCCTTGCCCTGTTGCTGATCACCGGTTGCCCCACCGACCCCGACGAGGGATTCGCCGACGACGACGATACGGCGGATGACGACACGGCGGATGACGACACGGCGGACGACGACACGGCCGATGACGACACGGCCGATGACGACGACAGCGCCGAGGTGGTGTACCAGCTGGACCCCCAGCGCATCTATGACGACGTTGCCGAGCTGGCCTCCGACGAGTTCGGCGGGCGGTACCCAGGCACGGAGGGCAACGAGGCGGCCCTGGAGATGGGGGAGGCGCTGTTCGAGTCGCTGGGCATGACGCCGTATGGCGACGGCGGCGGATTCCGGCAGGCCTTCGAATTTGCGGCCTGGCAACAGCTGGCGCCGTCCACCTTGGTGCTCGATGGCGTATCCCTCGCCGAGGGCGGGGAGTACGGCGTGCTGGACTACTCGGGTTCGGGGGACGTGACCGACGATATGGTCTTCGTGGGCTACGGGCTGACCGTACCAGCGTTCCAGTACGCCGATCACCCCAACTGCCCCCTGTCCACCGACGGCTACGACGACTATGAGGGGGTGGACGTCACCGGCAAGATCGTCGTGGTGCTGCGCCACGGCCCGGCGGACGACAACGACGTCTATTCGTTCTGTCCGGACAACGGCGCATCGCCTTCCGGGCAAGGCCTGTGGATGTTTGGCTACAAGGCGGCCAACGCCGCGCTGCATGGCGCCGAGGCGATGATCCTGGTGCAGAACTACGCCAACGGCTCGAGCTACGCCCAGGGATCCATCACCGAGTCCGGTTTTGACCCGAACTTCGCGTCCCTGTCCGTGAACCGCGACCTCATGGAGACGGCGTTGCCAGATCTGGCTGACTGGGCGCAGGCCATCGACGACAGCATGACGCCTGACAGCCACGCCACCGGTGTGACCGGCACCGTCACCGTATCGGCGGACAAGGAGGAGGCCGAGACCCACAACCTCTCTGCCGCCGTCGAAGGTTCGGATCCCGAGCTGGCGGACGAGTGGATCGTCATCGGCGGGCACATCGATCATGTGGGCACCGATCCCTTCCAGGGCGACATCTACAACGGCGCCGATGACAACGCATCGGGATCGGCGATGGTGATGGAGCTGGCCCGGCTCACCGCCCGCGGAGGGATCACCCCCGCCCGCTCCGTGCTGTTCCAGCTGTACAACGCCGAGGAAGAGGGGTTGATCGGGTCCTGCCACTACGTGGACAATCCCGCCCACCCGCTGGGCGACACCGTGGCCATGCTGAGCGTGGACATGGTAGGCGGCGGGGACGGCAGCGGGCTCAACCTGTTCGGGGCCGGCGAACCGCAGGCGGCCTGGATCGCCGAGATGATGCAGGCCACTGCCGGGGAGGCACTGCTGGAGTACCAGGTCGTGCCCGGGGAGGCGTCCTTCAACTCGGACCACGCCTGCTTCGCCATGGAGGGCATCCCTGCAGCGATGGCCCTGACCCTGGGCCCCCACGACCACTACCACACGCCCCAGGACACCATCGACAACATCGACATCGATGACCTGGAGGCCGGCGCCCGGCTGCTGTGGAGCTGGCTGGCGCCCCTGGCCGAGGGGCGGGAAGACGACTACCTGAGCAAATCCAGCCCCACCGCGCCGGGCCCCGCCGCCCCCTATCCGTTCCCTGATCCGACGATGTAATCCCGCTCGAGCCGGAGCCGGCGCCGCGCGGGATGCCCGTGGTGACGGCCTGGGCCGAGGGGCGATGGGCTACTCCTGAGCAGCTCGCCAGATGGCGACGGTGGCGGGGCTCACCTCGCCATTATATTCGGCTCGGGCCAGGGCGCGCAGCGCATCGGGGTGCCGCCCCACCGCCGTCAGTGCCAGGGCCAGCTCCAGCTGGTTGACCTCGGCCCCCAGCTCCTGTGCTTGCTCCAGGTGCCGCGCGGCTTGCTGCCAGTCCTTGAGCATCAGGGCCACGCGACCCAGGCGCAGATGCCACGCTTGCCCATCGATGGGATCCTGCCCGACGACGATGGGGGGATTGAGGGCGTCGAGCCGCTGGTGCAGGGATGGATCGAAGATGCGGATGTTACCAGCGCCGTCCGCGCTGAACAGGGCGCCGTCGCTGCGGAACATCAGGTCGGCGATCTGGTCCTCGTGCAGGGTGAAGAAGATCAGCGGGCGCAAGCCGGATCGCTCCCACAGCTGGAGCTGGCCGGCGAAGGTGCCGGTGGCCAGCAGCGAGTCGTCCGGGGAGAATGCCACGCTCATCACCGGGCCGGAATGGGTGGGAGGCTGATCGGCCTCGATGATGGCCTCCCCCGACCACACCACCGCCGTGTTGTTGTGTGTGCCTACCGCGATGGCACTCCCATCGGAGTTGTAGCGCCCGGCGTACCCGACATTGGCGTTGTACTTACCCTCCCGACCGGCGGCGAATGCGATCACACCGCTGTCGATGTCCCAGACGGTCACCAGCGGATCCTCCTGGGAGCGGCCGGTGGCGAGGACCTGCCCACCGTCCGGCGAGACGTGCACATCCCAGATCATGGTCACCTCGGACTCGTAGCGGCGGATCTGGCGCCCTTCCTCCAGATCCCACAGGATCGTCGCCCCCGTTCCATAGCCGACGACGGCCCGTTTCTCGTCGGCCAGGAAGGAGAGGCCGGTGGCCAGGCCCTCGTCCGCGTCGAGGGTGGCGATGATCTCGCCGGACTCCAGATCCCATAGCCGTGCCTTCCCGTCGCGGTCCGCGGAGAGCGCCCGGGCGCCGTCCGGCGAGAACTCGATGTCGCGCGTGCCTTCGGGGGTGGACGGGAACTCCCGCAACAGCCGGCCGGTCACCGGTTCCCACAGGCGGATGATCCCGTCCCAGCTACCCGTCAGCAGCAGCGCCTCGTCCGGGGACAGGGCCTGGGTGGTCACCCCCCTCGGGTGGTGGATCTGCGACCGACCTTCGATCCCGTCGACGAACGTACGGATGCCCATGGAACGGAAATCCGCCGGGTCCCGGGTGATGACGAATTCGCCGCGCTCGGCGACCCAGCAGGGGGCGTCACTGGTCACGATCGAGCCGGTCTCCTCGCCGCTGACGGGATCCCAGCGCCGGACGGTCCCGGACGGATCCCAGCCGACCAGGCTGCTGCCATCCCCGGAGAACCGCAGGAACGCGAGGCTGATGCGGTCGTGGGTCCACAGATCGGTACCGGTCTCCAGATCCGTCAGGACCAGCCCCGTCGAGGTGTCGTGGGCGAGGTAGCGCCCCGCGGGATCCAGAGCCGCCGCGTCGGTCCCCTCGAAGGTGGCCACACGCTCCCCGGTGAGGCCGTTCCACACGACGATCTCCTTGGCGGCGATGCCCGTACGCTGACGGTTCATGGTGAGGACACGGCGGCAACCGTCGCTCACGGACCACAGGTGGCCCTGGGTGTTGAAGGGGACCCCCAGCGGCTCGCCGTCGGCGATGCTGTGCACGGTCAGTTCGCCATTCTCCAGCAGGACGGCCAGCGCCTGGCCGGAGCGGGCTGGGATCACGGTGTGCGACCAGTGCTTCGAATGGGTGAAGGAATACCGCTCCTCACCGGAGATCAGGTCGACGGTTGCCGTGCGCGTCTCGTAGCGGACACCGGCCAGCAGCTGGCCGTCGTTTTGGATGACGAAGGCGATGCCCTCGACCTCTTCGTCCATCTGGTGGCGGGCCAGCTCCTCCATGGAAGGGAACCGGCGGAACCAGATCTCCTCGCCCTCGAAGAAGGTGAGGATACCCTCCTCCAGCCACATGTTCCGGGGGACGTGGGGCGCCACGTCGAAGCGTAGCTCCACCAGCGGCCGGTTGAAGCGGTAGTCCAGATAGGAGGAGGTCACGTCCGCGGGCAGCGACGACACCTCCAGCCGGTGGTAGATCTCCTCGGCCGCCGTCAGGCGTTCCCGGGCCTGTTCCACGCGGCCATTTTCGGCAAAGGCGGCGGCCAGGGCCACCTCTGCGTCCGCCCGCCGGACCTCGGCGTCCCGTTCGGCCTCCACCGCGCGGTCCCGGGCCTGGGTCACGTTGATCAGGTACCAGGCGCCCGAGGTCAGCAGCAACGCCAGGGCGACCGCGGTGGTGGCCGCCACTGCCCGCGCTACCCGCCGGTGCCGTCGCAGCCACTTCACCGTACGCTGCCACGGCGAATACTGGACCACCGACACCGGCCGGCCCTCCATGTATGCGCGCACGTCGGCCTGGAGGGCCTCCACGGATTCGTAGCGATCCCCGGGTGCCAGCGCCATGGCGCGCATCACGATGGCATCCAGCTCCCGCGGGACCTTGCCCGGCGCACGCTTGCCCGGGGGCACGAAGTCGCCGTTCATGACGGCGTACAGCGCCTGGACATGGTGGCCCGAGAACGGCGGGATTTCGGTCAGCAAGGTGTAGAGCACGGCGCCGAGGGCGTAGATGTCCGAGGGGCGGCCCACGTCCGCGGTGCGCCCCTCGGCCTGTTCGGGGGACATGAACCCGGGGGTGCCCATCACCGTGTCGTCCCGGGTGAGGCCCACCTGTGACCCGGTCACCGTGGATTCGAAATCCTGAGCGGTGGAGCGCTCGGGCTCGGACGAGCGGTCCAGGACCTTGGCCAGGCCCCAGTCCAGCACCAGGACCTCACCGAACTCGCCGACCATGATGTTGTCGGGCTTCAGGTCCCGGTGGATCACGCCCTGGTGGTGGGCGAAGGCCATGGCATCGCAGGCCTTGCGGAAGATGTCCAGGCGCTCCGCCAGCGAACCGGCGTCCCCTTCGTGCAGCAGTTCGCCCAGGGAGCGCCCGTGGATTTGCTTCATGGAGAACAGCACCCGCCCCTGGCCGTCCTGGTCCAGGTCGTGGACCGGGATGATGTTGGGGTGCTCCAGCTGGCCGGTGATCTGCGCCTCCTGCAAGAAGCGCCTCATGGTGCGGTTGTTGGGGGCGGCGGCCAGGGTCTTGATGGCCACCGTGCGCTTGAGCCGGGTGTCCAGCGCGGAGCGGACCTCGCCCATCCCGCCGCGGCCGAGCACCTCCCCCTCGATGTAGCGTTCGTCGGCTGCCGTGGGCAGCCCGTCCGGCGGTCCGCCCTCCCCGCCGGCGTCCGCTGCGGTGAGGGAGCCGGTGGTCTGCCAGTGCTTGAGCTGGGACAGGAACGGCTCCTCGTCCATCGAGTCCAGGGCGTCCTTGCAGGTGAGCAGCAGGGACACCTGGCCCCGGAGGTCGTGGCGGGTGGTCAGCTCGCCCATGAGCCGGGTGGCCACGGAGGACAGGTCGTCGCCCTGCTCGAGGGAATGGACGGATTCCAGGATCAGATCGTCGATGGATGGCTCGCGACGGCCCATGTTCCCCGTTCCTGGCGGTGGCCAGTGAAGGATGCTGTTCTTAGATTAATGGAGAAATGCATCGCGCATCGATAGGGTTGTTGCCATCCGTTGCCCTGGCCCTGGCCATGGTGGGCGGAACCCTGCTGCTGATGAGTGGAGAGGACATGAACGATACATGGGATGAAGATCGGCCGTTCAGCGTGGAGCGGGAAGGCTTGGCAACCGAGACTGCGATCCTGGCCGGCGGTTGCTTCTGGGGTGTGGAGGAGATCATCCGCGCCATCCCCGGGGTGCGGGGCACGGAAGTGGGGTACACGGGGGGGACGCTGGAGGAACCCAGCTACGCCGACGTGAAGACCGGCCGCACGGGCCACGCCGAGGCGATCCTTGTGGACTTCGATCCGGTCCAGCTGTCCTACGAGGGGTTGCTGGGCGTGTTCTTCCGCCTCCACGATCCGACGACCCGCGACCGGCAGGGGAACGACATGGGTAGCCAGTATCGCTCGGCGATCTTCTACCTGGACATGGAGCAAAAGGCGGTGGCGGAGGCGGTGCGGGAGCGGGTGAACGCCTCGGGCAAGTGGCCCCTGCCCGTCGTCACCGAGATCGTACCGGCCGGTCCGTTCTACCCCGCCGAGGAGGGGCACCAGGACTATCTGCAGAAGTACCCCGACGGGTACACCTGCCACTACCTCCGCGATTGATCGCGCCGGCTCAGTCGCCGGCTCTGGCCTCCACCCGCCGCATCACCACGTAGTACAGCGTCGGCAGCACCACCAGCGTCAGCGCCGTGGCGCTCACCAACCCACCGATGACGACCACGGCCAGGGGCCGCTGGATGTCGGCCCCGGCGCCGGTGGCGAACAGCATCGGGGTGAGGGCCAGTACGGTGGTCGTGGCGGTCATCAACAGCGGCCGCAGGCGCAGCTCGCACCCCCGGCGCACGACCTCGTGGATGGGCCGGCCTTCCTTGCGCAGCTGCTCGAAGAAGGTCACCAGCACGGTGCCGTTCTGCACCGCCGTGCCGAACAGGGCGATGAAACCCACCGCAGCAGAGACGGACAGGGGGATGCCCAGCGCCAGTAGCGCCAGGGCGCCGCCCACGAGGGCGAAGGGCAGGTTGGAGATGACCAGCGTGGCGCCACGGGGGGAGCCGAAGGCAGACAGCAGCAGCAAGAAGATCAACCCGATCGCTACGGGCACCACCACGGACAGCCGGGCCATCGCCCGCTGCTGGTTTTCGAACGTGCCGCCGTACGCCAGCCAGTAGCCATCGGGAAGGTCCCGTTCCAGATCCGCCAGCTTCCGCTGGGCCTCGGCCACGTAGCTACCCAGGTCCCGGCCGCGGATGTTGCACTCCACGGTCACCCGCCGCACGCCGTTCTCCCGGCTGATCTCGGCGGGGCCTTCGACCTTTGCGATCCGGGCCACCTGCCCCAGCGGGACCGTGTCGCCGTCCGGCGTGGACAGCAGGATGCGGCGCAGGGCGTCGGGGTCGTCGCGGGCCTCTTGTGGGTATCGCACGGTGACGTCCACCCGCCGCTGGCCCTCCACCAAGGTGGTGGCCACCTGGCCGCCGATGGCGGTCTCGACCACCTCGTTGATGTCGGCCACGTTCAGGTGATGGCGGGCCAGGGCCCGGCGATCCGGCTGTACCTCCACCTGGGTCAGCCCCGTCACCTGCTGGACCGACACGTCCTCGGCGCCGTCGATACCCTGCAGGACGCCGGAGACCGCCCGGGCCTGGGCCAGGCAGACGTCCAGGTCTGGCCCGAAGACCTTGACCGCCAGGTCGGTCTTGATGCCGGAGATGAGCTCGTTGACCCGCAGGGCGATGGGCTGGCTGAAGGCCAGGCGTACGCCGGGGACCATGGACAGCTTCTCGGAGACGGCCTCCACCATCTGATCGCGGTTGCGCAGGCCGGAGAACAAGCTGGGACGGCGCAGCATGATGAACAGATCCGTCTGATCCGGCCCCATCGGATCCTCGCTGACCAGGGCACGGCCGGTCTTGGAGACCACCGTCTCCACCTCGGGCATGTCGATCAGCATCTTCTCCATGGCCGTCGAGGTCTTGACCGATCCATCGATGGCAGCGTCGGAGAGGCGCACGGCGTTGATGGCGATGGCGCCTTCGTCCATCACCGGCATGAACTCGGTGCCCAGCAGCGGGAGCACGGCCAGGGAGATCGCCAGCAACACGGCGGTGAGGCCCAGCGTGCGTCTGGGCCGGGCCAGCGCCCGGTCGAGCAATGCCAGGTAGGTGCCCGCCAGCAGGGTGGGGCGATCCTCGCCGGCGTGGACGTTGCGCAGCAACAGCGTCGCCGCAGCCGGCATCACGATCAGCGCCACGGCCAGCGACGAGGCCATCGCCAGCATCATCGTCAGCGCCAGCGGCCGGAACATCTTGCCCTCGACGCCGGTGAGGGTCAGTAGAGGCACCATCACGATCACGACGATGCTCACGCTGAAGGCGATGGGCCGGGCCACCTCCCGCACGGCGGCGGCGATGGTGTCGATCTGGGATCGGTCTGGATCACGAGTGCGTAAGCGGCGCACCACGTTTTCCACCACGACGATGGAGGCGTCGGCGACCATGCCGATGCTGATGGCCAGCCCCCCCAGGCTCATCAGGTTGGCGGTGATGCCTTGCCAGCCCATCAACAAGAACGTGGCCATCGCCGTCAGCGGCAGGCACAGCGCCACCAGGGCGGCGGCACGTAGGTTGCGCAGGAAGACCAGCAGCACCAGGGCCACCAGCAGTCCGCCCACCAGTAGCGCGTTGCCCACGGTGCCGATACAGGCCTGCACCAGGTCGTTGCGGTCGTAGAAGGTGTGGATGCGTACGCCTTCGGGGAGGGCCAACTCGATGCGTGGCATGGTCTCCTTGACGCGGTTGACCACGTCCCGGGCGTTCGCGCCGCGCAACATGATGACCATCCCGGCGACGGCCTCCCCCTCACCGTCGCGGGTGACGGCGCCCTGGCGCACGGCGGGGCCGATGGTGACGTCGGCCACCTCCCGCACGGTCACCGGGGTGCCGTCCACGGCCATCAGCACCACCTGCTCCAGATCCGCCGGCGTCGTGGCCAGCCCCACCGAACGGACGTTCGCCTGGGTCCAGCCGTCGACGATGTAGCCGCCGCCGGCGTTGGCGTTGGAGGCCTCCAGCGCCTCGCGCACCTCGTGGATCGTCAGGCCGTACTTGCGCAGGTCCTCCGGGCGGACCTCCACGTGGACCTGCTTGACGAAGCCACCGAAGCTGTTGACCTCGTTGACGTCCCCCAGGGACCGCAGCAGGGGGGCGATCACCCAGTCCTGCAGCGAGCGCAGCTCCATGGCGTCGTGGGTCTCGCTCTCCAGGGTGTACTGGTACACCTCACCCAGGCCGGTGGAGAGGGGGCCCATCTCCACCTCGACGCCCTCGGGTAGCTCCTCGGCGGCCCGCATCAGTCGTTCGAAGACCATGTCCCGCGCCTGGTAGATGTCGGCGTCGTCCTCGAAGACGATGACCAGCTGGGACAGGCCGGATTTGGAGGTGGAGCGCACCCCGGTCACCTGGGGCAAGCCGGAGAGCTCCATCTCCAGCGGGAAGGTGACCTGCTGTTCCACGTCCAGCGGCGCCAGGCCCGGTGCCTCGCTGAGCACCATCACCTGGGTATTGGACACGTCGGGGAACGCGTCGATGGGGAGTTGCTGCCACGCCAGCACACCGGCGACGGCCAGGATGGCCGCTCCCAGCAGGGCGATGGCGCGGTTCTTCAGGGCCAGGGTGACGATCCAGTTCATCTCGCCACCCTAGTGCGCACAGCCGGCGCCCATCTTCTCGCGAAGGACGTCGGATTTGAGCAGGAAGGAGCCGTCGGCGACGACCTCCTGGCCGGGCTCCAGGCCCCGGCGGATCTCCACCAGATCGTCACCCGCGCGGCCGGGGACCACCGGCCGGCGGAAGAACAGGTCGTCGTGGGCGCGGACGAACACGAAGGAGCTGCCCTCGTCGTGGTGCAGGGCTCCCCGGGGGATGACCACGGCGCCCTTGTCGCTGGGCAGGTGCAGGCTGACGGTGCCGAACATGCCCGGCCGTAGCAGCCCATCGCCGTTGTCCACGGTGACCCGCGCCCGGGCGGTGCGGGTGGTGGGATCCAGGGAGGAACCCAGCATGTCGACGGTGCCGTCGAACACCTGGTCCGGCAGCGCCGCGCTGTGGAACTTGGCGCCCACGGGGCCGGTCTTCATGGCCCGCGTGACGGCGATCAGATCCTCTTCGTAGATGTCGGCCCAGACCCACACGGTGGTCAGGTCGCCCACCAGCGCCGCTTCATCACCGGGCTCCAGCTGCTCGCCGGGGGTGGCGTGCAGATCCAGCACCGTGCCGTCCTGCGGCGAACGTACGTTGAGCACGCCCAGGGAAACACTCCCGCCGGCCTGCAGCCCCTCGATCTCCCGCTCGCCCAGCCCCATCCGTCGCAGGCGGTCGTGGGCCGTCTGCCTCCGGATCGAGGCGGATTCCGATTCCTGGGCGGCCTGGAGGTACTCGCGTTCGCTGGTCACCCCGCCGGCGCGCAGCTCCTGCTGTCGGGTGGCGGTTCGTTCCGCCAGGCGGGCGGCGCCCCGGGCGTCCATGAACTCCCCGGCCGCCTCGCCCAGCTCCTGGCTCTCCAGGCTGAACAGCACCTGGCCCGATTTGACCGCGTCCCCGTAATCCACCTCGAGGGAGCGGATGATGCCGTGGACCCGGGGGCTGATGTGCACGGTGCGCAGCTCGTTGAAGCCCACCGTGGCGTTCATCTCCACGGGCAAATCCAGCTGCCGGCGGTCCACCGAGTTGATCTGGATCAGGTCCAGCTCGGTGAGCTGGGGGTCCACCCTGACGGCGCCCACCTCGTAGCGGCAATGCTCGCACTCGACCGCCGCGACCCCGTGCTCGCATTTCTTGGCGAGCAGCTCCTCCACCGGGGTGCCCAGGTCGGTGTGGGCGTGGCCTTCGTGGCTGCCGTGATCGTGGCCTTCGTGGCTGCCGTGATCGTGGCCTTCGGCGGAGTCCCCGTGGCCCCCCTTGGCCTTGGCGCAGGTTGTCTCGCAGTCCTCCTCCTTCTCCCCGGTCTTGGTGCAACCGGCGAGGACCAGCGGCAGGGAGACAGCGATCGACAGGATCCAATGGGTACGTTGGACAGTCATTGGGGGTCTCCCATCAGGTGGGTCACGGTGGCGATGGCCAGCTGCAGGTCCAGCAGGGCATCGGCCTCTTCCAGCTGCACTTCCAGCAGCACTCGCCGCGCGTCCAGGACGTCCATCAAGCTCACCTCGCCGGCGTCGTAGGCCAGGGTCAGGGCGTTGGCAGCGGCTTCGGCGCTGGGGACGATCCCATCCCGGTACCGTTCGGCGGCCATCAGGGCCGTGGTGTAGTCGAGCCAGGCTTCGTCGATCTCCAGATCCACCTGGCGGCTGGTCATCTCCTGCCGTTGCTGGGCCCTCGTCACCTCGGCGCGGGCCCGGGCCACGTCTGCGGCGCCGGGGCTGCCGATGGGGATCTCCAGCCCCACCGAACCGCCGGCCACCTTGAAATCCGGCTCGGTCTCGTAGAAGCCGCCGATGGAGAGGGCGGGGACCACCTCACCGTGGGCCTCCCGCAGCGACGCCTCGGCGACCTCGGTGCCGGCCAAGGCCGCCACCAGCAGCGGATGGCCGTCGCGGGCGCGGGCGGCCACCTCTTCCTTGGATGGCAGCGCGCCCCAGATGGCCAGCTCCGCCTCCACCAGGAACTCTTCGGGCAGAGCCGCGCCGAGCCACCTGGCGAGGGACGCCCGGTGGAGTGCCCAGGCGGCATCGGACCGCTGGGCGTCCATGGAGGTGCGTTCCAGCTCGGTGTGGGCCCGGAAGGCTTCCAGCGGCCGGTCTTCGCCCCGATCCACGCGCAGCGCCACGGCCTGGTCCAGCTGTTCACTCTGCATGACGGCGTGCCGCCACAGCGCGGCGACGTGCTGGTCCCGGGCCAGGGTGAGGTACAGGGCGCGGGCCTGGAGTTCGGTTTGCCGCCAGATCTCCCGGCGCTGCGCTTCGGCGGCGTCCAGTTCGGAGCCGGCGGCGGAGATGCGGCCCTCGAGGATGCCGGGCCAGGGCAGCTCCATGCCCAGGCCCACACCCCAGACGGTCCCGTCCGGCTCCGCTTCGTCAAAGGGCTGGGCCCGGCCCAGGCTCAGCTCGGCCTCGGGGTTGGGCAGAGCGTGGGCAGCGGTCAGCGACGCGCGGGCTGCGTCGAGCTCCGCGTCCATCAGGATCCGCTCGGGAAGATAGTCCAGCTGGTGCCGTATGTGATCCCAGCGGATCACCTCCACCGGCTCGGCCGCCCCCGCCATCCACGGGAACCACACGGCCAGTGTCCATGCCAAACGTCGCATGATCGCCTCCTGCGCAGTGGATCACTGCGCGCTATGGTTTCAGATCGGGATTTGTCGACGGAGGATCAGGCCCTGGGAGGCGGGCGCGTCGGGAACAGGTAGCCGTTGGGGAGCTGGGGAACGGAGTCGCCACAGCATGCGGTGAGCAGCGGCTGTGGCTCGGTGGGTGCGGCGGCCGAGGTCAGGCCGAGGTGGCAGCTGCAGCCGTGAGTACAGCGATCACACTCATCGCTGTGGTCGCTGTCGTGGTGTCCGGTGTGGTGGTGTAGGGCCTGCTGTTCGCTCATGCCCTGGTGCTCGGCCTCCTCCGCACAGTCCGTACAGTGGGTGTGATTGGCGCACGGGGCCAGGCCGTGCAGGGCCGGCAGCAGCACGAGCTGGATCAGCAGAACATGGGTGAACAGTCGATGCATCCAATTTAAAAATACGGCCTCGGGTGTTCCCGGGCAAGGGCCACGAATGTCCGGGCCGTCAGTCCGACTTGCGTGCCGCTTCCAGCGCCGCGTCGTAATTGGGTTCGCGGCCGATATCCGGGACCAGCTCGGTGTAGGCCACCTTGCCCAGCGAGTCGATGACGACGATGGCCCGCGCCAGCAGGCCCTCCAGCGGGCCGTCGAGCATGGTCACGCCGTAGTCCCGGCCGAACTCCCGATCCCGCAGCTGGGAGAGCATCAGCACCCGTTTGACCCCCGATGCCTTGCAGAACCGTTGCTGGGCAAAGGGCAGGTCGTTGGAGACGGTGAGGATGACCGTGTTGTGCGTCTGGCCCACCCGCTCGTTGAAGGTCTTGGCGGAGAGGGAACAGACGGCCGTGTCGAGGCTGGGCACGATGTTGAGGATGACCTTGATGTCCTCGAAATCCCGGTTGGTCACGTCCGTCAGATCGGGCCGCGTCAGCTTGAACTCGGGGGCCTTGTCCCCAAGAACGGGCAGCTTGCCGGCGGTTGTGATGGGACGTTTCTTGAAAGAGATGATGGCCATGGCTCCTCCCAAATCCTCCTTACGACTCCGCGATTGTACGGCACATGGCCGAGTTAATCCCGGATCGTTTCTCCGCGGCGGGTTCCGCCGTCCGTTTCCTTCAGCAACGAGTCCAGATCGTGCCCGGCCAGGGAGGCCAGACCACGGGTGCTGGCCTCGGCGAACAGCTGGGCCACACGGGCGGCGAGGGCCCCGTGGTGTTCCCGCGGTGTTCCCAGCAGGTGCCGTCCCCGGCGGCGCATGACCTCGGCCAGATCCAGGTCCCCCGGGGGCTGTGTAGGCACAAATCCACCCCCATCGGTGCGGCAGATCAACCCTGCTTCGATGAGGTCCTCGATGTGGTAGCGGGCCACCTCGGGTGTGGTCCCGATGGCCTCGGCCAGCACGCCGGGGTCCGTCGATTCGGCGGCACCGTCCCTGTACTGGCGGCAGATCTCCACCAACACCAGGGCGTTGTAGAACGCGCGGAACGAGGCCACCCCCTCGGCCTCGGCGGCGACGCGCGCCGGCCGGGGGTTCTGGATGGCGTAGGCGATCTGTGCGGACAGCAGCACGACGCCCCAGGAGAAGTAGACCCACAGCAAGAACAGGGCGATGGCGGCCAGGGCGCTGCCCAGGGCGGCCTGCACCGACGCCACGTGCAGCACGTAAAAAGAGAACAGGGAGCGGGAGCCCAGCCACAGGGACGCCCCGAACAGGCCCCCGGCAAGCGACGCCAGCGGCCGGGTGCGGGTGTTGGGGATGATGTGCAGCATCAAGAAGAATGCGGCCCAGGTGAACAGGAAGGTGAGCCCGGCGGTGAGCCAGCCCTCCAGGTGGCGGTGGGCGTGGAACTGGTCCGCCAGCACCGTACCGGACGCCAGCAGGACGGGCACCAGGGTCAGCACGCTCCAGGAGATGACCATCTTCATGACGTAGGAGCGGGAGCGGCGGATGCCCCACACGGCGTTGAAGCTGGCCTCCAGGGAGTTGAGCAGGATCGTCGAGGAGAACAGGAACAGCAGCAGGCCAGGCAGGCTCAGGCGCTGGATGTTGTGGGTCACCTCGTCCAGTACCGCCAGCAGTTGCTCCCCGACCGAGGGGACGAAATACAGGAAGATCGCCTCCTCCATGCGGGTGCGCAGCTCGGTGTAGCGCTCGAAGGCGGTGAAGAAGGTGAAGGCCAGAACGGACATGGGGACCAGGGCCACCAACGAGGCGTAGGAGAGGGACGCCGCGTGGGCAAAGCAGCGGTCGGCGAGGAACTTGGAGCCGGTGCTGGTGGTGACGCGGAACAGGGCGAACAGGGCCTGCAGCGCCATGTTCTCGTCGTTGCCGCCCTCGACATAGGCCCGGTAGCGGCCGGTGAGTCTCGGGCTCGCGGTGGGGGTGGACCTGCCGGTGGATTGGGGACCGTCCATCGAGCCTCGGAACCTCCTGCTGTGGCGCGTCTGTCCTCGCTCAGTGTACAACTCGGAGCAGAACGGTTCTGCCGGCCGACCACCTGGAGGGCAGCGTGACGCTCAGACAGAAGCACTTCATCGACTCCCACAAGTGCGCCACCGCGGTCGCCGTGGTGGTGCTGATCGCGGTCTACGGAGCGTGGGACAACACGGCGGCGTGGCTCTACCTGGCGCTGCACGGTACCTACGGATTTCTGTGGATTCTCAAGAGCCTCGCCTTCGGGGACAAGCAATGGGAAAAGCCCACCAGCGCCCCGTACGGGCTGCTCATCTGGATCACGCTGACGGGGTACTGGGTGGCGCCGTGGATCATCGTCTCCCGCGACGTGACCCCCGAGCCGTGGTACCTGGGCCTCTGTGTGGCTCTGTATGCCTTTGGCGTCTTCTTCCACTTCGCCTCGGACATGCAAAAACACATGAGTATGAAGCTGGCTCCCGGCAAGCTGATGACCGGTGGGCTGTGGTCCCGCTGCCGCAACCCCAACTACTTCGGCGAGCTGCTGATCTACCTGGGCTTCGTGATGCTGGCCCAGCACTGGGCGCCGTTTCTGGTGCTGGGCGGGATCCTGGCGGGCATCTGGCTGCCCAACATGATCCGCAAGGACCGCTCCCTGGCTCGTTACCCCGAGTTTGCCGCCTGGAAGAAGCGCAGCAAGCTGTTCATCCCCTTCGTGATCTGAGGGCGTCCCCTTGAGCGAAGACGGCCGCCGGCACACGGTCCCCGACGACGCGCCGAAGATGCGGCTCGATCAGTACGCCTCCACGGTGTTCCCGCGCCTGCCGTCCCGGGCCAGCGCCCGCAAGGCGGCCCATCGGGGCGAGGTGCTGCTCAACGGCGAGCCCGCCGAATCCTCCCGCTGGATCACGGCAGGGGACGTGCTGGAGCTGCTGGAGGGGCAGCCCCCTACGCCCCGCCAGCACGGTCTGGCCGTGGCGGTGGCCTACGAGGACGACCTGCTGGCCGTGGTGGACAAACCGCCGGGGATCCACGTCAGCGGCAACCGCTCCCGTACCCTCGAAGGCGCGCTGCCGGGGAAGCTGTCCCCCTCCGCCCAGCCGGACGCCCTGCCGTTCCCGCGGGCGGCCCATCGTCTGGATCGTCGTACCGGCGGGCTGGTGGTGGTGGCCAAGACCTCCCGTTGCCTCATGAAGCTGGGGCACCTGTTCCAGCAGCGCCAGGTCCACAAGCGGTACCGGGCCTTGGTGGTGGGCCGGCTGGAGGGGGAGGGGACCGTGGAGTTGGAGGTGGATGATCGCGCTGCCGTGACCCGATGGCAGGCGGTGGAGCACACCCGCTGCCTCAAGTGTGACTGGCTGACCACCGTGGACCTGTGGCCCTCCACCGGCCGTATGCACCAGCTGCGCAAGCACATGGCGTCCCTTGGTTGCCCGGTGCTGGGGGACGATCTGTACGGCATCGAGGGGCAGATCCTGTGGAGCAAAGGGCTGTATCTGCGGGCGCTGGAGCTGCGCTTCGATCACCCGCTGGCGGACGGCGAGGTGCACACCATGCTGGAGGAACCGGCCAAGTTCGGGAGCCACCTCCTGCGGGAACAGCGGCGCTGGGAGCGCGTGCACTCAGCCTGACGGGCTCTCAACCGGATGGGGCCTCGGCCTCCTTGGAACTGGACGCGGAGATGGACTCCCGCATCTCGGCCCCGGAACCGAGCATCACGGCGATCCACGACAGTTCGGGGCTGCTCTGCAGCAGGATCTTCACCAGCATCGTCAGCGGCACGCACAGCACCATCCCTGTGGGGCCCCAGACGTACCCCCAGAACACCAGTGAGAGGAACACCACCAGCGCCGACAGCCCCAGCCGCTTGCCCAGCAGGCGGGGCTCCAGCACGCTGCCCATCACCGTGTTGATCACCACGTAGCCGATGGCGATGATCAGCGCCCGCTCCCAGCCGAACTGCACCAGCGCCAGGATCACCGCCGGGAAGGCCGCGATGATCGACCCCAGCGTGGGGATGTAGTTGAGCAAGAACGCCACCAGCCCCCACAGCACGGGGTAGTCCACGCCCATGGCGGCGCACAGGCCACCGGCCAGCAGCCCGGTGATCAGGCTGACGCCGGTCTTGATCAGCAGGTAACCCTGCAGGTCCTCCAGCACGTTGCCGTAGCGGTTGACGTCCGCACCCTTGGAGCCGAAGGCCACCTGCAGCTTGGCGGGCAGCCCCGCCGCCTCGGCGAGGATGAAGATGACCGTCAGCAGGACGAACATGGTGTTGGAGAGCATGGAGGTGATGGCGCCCGCCGCCTCGGCGAACAGGCCCATCACCTTGCCGGCATCGAGCTTCTCCATGATGGAGTCCTTGGAGATCTCGATGTTGGCGTCCGCCAGCCAGGTTTGCTTGTCGATCCAGGTGAACAGGCCCTCGGTGCGCTCGGCCAGGCTGGCTTCGTAGACGGGCAAGTTGGCGGCAAAATCGCCGATGGAGGCGCCGACGAAGACCGACACCCCCACCAGCCCGCCCAGCACCACCGTGAACACGATCAGCGTGGCGGCCCAGCGGGGGATCTTGTGGCTGGAGAGCCAGTTGATGGGGGGAATGCTCAGCACGGCGAGGAAGGCCGCGACCAGTACGGGCAGCAGGATCCCGCCGGCCGCCTTGAGCCCGGCGACGATCGCTACAAAGGAGGCTCCCATCAACAGGGAGCGGAAAGCAGCACCGCCTCGTTCGTTGTCACTCATGGCACAGGAGTATACGCAGAGGTGCGTCGTGGTTCATAATCGCGCGTCTTTTCAGCGGAGGAGGGAGCGTCAGATGCCCAGCAGGAACGTGGATCTGGACGGCAAGCGGTTCGACGTGGTGGTGGTCGGCGCCGGCCTGGGGGGGCTGGTGGCGGCTGGTTTGCTGGCCCAGGCCGGGCGCAAGGTGCTCGTCGTGGAACAGCACTACCTGGCGGGGGGGAACACCACCTGCTTCCGGCGCAAGGGCTACCACTTCGACGTGGGGCTGCATTACATCGGCGAGTGCGGCGAGAACCACTGGTTGCGGAGGATCTTGGCGGCCGCCGGCGCCGACGTGGAGTACGAGGAGCTGGACCCCGAGGGGTACGACACGGTCATCTGCCCCGATTTCACCTTCCGATTCCCAGCAGGCATCGAGCCCCTGCGCCAGGCCCTGGCGGACCAGTTCCCCGCAGAACGCAAGGGCATCGACCGCTACATCAAGGCGCTACGTCAGCTGCGTCTGCTGCAGAAGCTCGAGCACAATCCCCTGCAGTTCTGGCACATCCTGCCCCGCTCGGTGCTGCTGCTGCGTTATCTCAACGGGACCTTCGCCAGCTTCCTCGACAGCTGTAACGTCAGCCCCCAGCTGCGCGCGGTGCTGGCGGCCCAGGCTGGCGACTACGGCCTGCCGCCCAGCCAGGCGTCGGTGGTCATCGGGCTGGGCCTGACCGCCCACTACGCCAACGGTGCCTACTACCCCAAGGGTGGCGGGCAGGGCATCTCCGACCGCATCGTCGAGGCCATCGAGGGGGCCGGCGGGACCGTGCTGCTGTCCACACCGGTCACCCGCATCCTCGTGGATGGCGGCCGGGTCAAGGGCCTGGAGTTCCAGAGCAAGAAGCTCGGCAAGCAGACCGTCGAGGCGCCCGTCGTCATCTCCAACGCCGATATCAAGCGTACGGTGAAGCAGCTGGTGGGGCCGGAACACTTCTCTCCCAAGACGGTCCAGCGGGTGGAGGAGTACCGCATGGCTCCGGGGCTGGGGGCGGTGTACATGGGCGTCAACCGGGACCTGAAGCAAGAGGACATCCCCCGGACCAACTTCTGGCTGTACTCCGACTACGACGACGAGCGCCACTTCTCGGTCATGGAGTCCGGCCAGTTCCACGCCGAACCCCACTGCTACATCTCCATCGCGTCGCTCAAGGACCCCTCCAATCCGTCCATGGCCCCCGAGGGCAAGACGAACCTGGAGCTGATGTCACTGGTCACCAATCGCCCCGAGTCCTGGGGGGTCACCGCCGAGCAGGTCCGCACGGGGGAGTACCGCGAGGTGCAGGCCTACAAGGACCGCAAGCAGGAGTACGCCGAGAGCCTGATCAAGGTGGCCAGCCGCAAGTTCCCCTGGCTCGAGGACGAGATCGACTTCATGGAGGTGGCCACGCCGCTGACCCACACCCGTTTCACCTCCTCGACGGGGGGCACCTCCTACGGCATCGCCTGCACGCCCGACCAGATGCTGGGCCGGCGCCCCACCCACAAGACCGAGGTCAAGGGGCTGTACCTGGCCGGCGCCAGCCTGCGCACGGGGCACGGCATCGCCGGCGTGGCCCTGTCGGGGGCCGCGGTGGCGAGCCAGCTGCTGCCGGGGAATGTGATCAAGGAGCTGTTCAACGGGTAGCTAGGACTGGCAAGGATGCGCCACCGGCGGCGGCCGCGGCACCGCTCGGCCGTTCTCCCACACCACCGGGACCGCTGCCCAGACCTCGTGCATCAGATCGCAGTAGTCCATCTCGAAGACCTCCAGGTCGAGGACGTCGTACCAGCCCAGCTCCGAGGCCACGTGGAGCTCGCCCCGTTCCTGCTGCAGGTGGACCAGCGGCCCGTGCAGGCGTGACCCGTAGAGGCGGACGCCGTCCTCGGGGGACCAGATGCCCAGATCGCCGCTGGCGTACCCGGCGATGACCGTGTCCATGGGGCCCGGCATCAAGCGCACCACGGCGCTGGCGGGTACGTCCTCGAACTCGTAGGTTCGGTCCGGCTCCTTCTCGGTGGAGAGCAGCTCGATGCGGCCCTCCCGGAATCCCAGCAGGAGGGTCTGGCCGACCCGCGACAGGGCGGTGACCCCCACGTCGGCGGGGTGGGAGCTGAGCAGTTCCCCGCGGGATGAGTGGACGAACACCTCGGAGCCGGCCGCCACCAGCACCTCCTCCCCGGCGCGGGCGATGGCCGTGCCGCCCACGTGGAGCGTCTCCCAGCTGCCGGACGGATCCAGGCGCTTGACCTCGCCGCCCTCAACCAGCACCAGGCAGCCGCTGGCGAGGGCCAGCAGATCCTCGACGGGGGGTGCGGCCCGCTCGACGACCCGCTCATCCCGCGTGCGATCCCAGATCTGGAGCTTCCCATCCACGGTGCCGGCACACAGCGTCGCCCCGTCCTGGGACACGGAGACGTAGCGCGCGGTGCGGGCCAGCTCGTCCCGCCATGCGGTGGGCGGGGGAGGGGAACCGCCGGGCTGGAGGGAGCGCCAGCCGTCCTGGGTGAGCAGCTCCGTGGGGGAGGGGAGCAGGGCCGGAGCGCGCCACTGGAGCTGCCCGCTCGCCGCGTCCCAGACGCGGACGGTGCCGTCGTCGCTGGAGGTCGCCAGGCGTGCTCCGTCGCCGGTGAAGGCCAGCCAGTTGACCTCCGAACGATGCCCCTTGAGCTGGTTCATCTGGCCGCTCACCAGATCCCAGATGCGGATCGTGCCGTCGGAAGACGGGACGGCCAGGCGCCCGCCATCCGGGCTGAAATCCAGCCAGTAGATGCGCGCGTCGATGCGGTCCAGGAGGCGGGAGTGGCCCCCTTCCAGATCCCACAGGCGGATGCTGCCGTCGTTGCCCCCGGTGGCCAGCGAGCGTCCATCCGGGCTGAAACGGACCCCCCGGCTGGCCACCTTCGTCTCCGCCTCCAAGGTGGTCTCCAGGGCGCCGGACGCCACGTCCCAGATGCGGATCTGGCCCTTGTCGCCGCCGGTGGCCAGGCGCTGCCCGTCCGGGCTGAAGCTGACACCACCCGGGTAGTACTCGCCCTTGAGCAAGTGTAGCTCGGCTCCTGTCTCGGCGTTCCAGATGCGCACGGTCCGGTCGGCGCCTCCGCTGGCCAGCCGCTGGCCGTCTGGGCTGAAGGCCACGTCCCAGACGCCGTCGGAGTGGCCGTGGAACTCGCGGATCGTGGTGCCCAGCTTCCAGTCCCAGATACGGATCGTCCCGTCTGCGGCTGCGGACACCAGCTGCTCCCCGTCCGGGTGGAAACGCACCGCCTCGACGGTGGCGTCATGCCCCTCCAGCACGCCGGTCACCTGGCCCGAGGCCGCGTCCCACAGGCGGATCGTGCCGTCCATGCTGCCGGACGCCAGCACATCCCCGGCGGGGTTGAAGTGCAGGCCGTAGACCGCCAGACGATGCCCCTCGATGGTGGAGTCCTCGACCAGGGCGTTCAGATCCCACAGCTGGACCAGGAAATCGAACCCGCCGGAGACCAGGCTCTGCCCGTCCGGAGAGAACGCCAGCCCCCGGACCCGCTCGTTGTGGCCCGGCAGGCGGTGGAGCTCCGTACCGTCGCTGGCGTCCAGCAGGCGGATCGAGTTCTCGGCGGTCACGACCGCCAACCGGCTCCCGTCGGGGCTGTAGCGCAGTTCCCGCACGTACTGGTCGGTGTGGCTGGCGCGGAACTGCTGCCGTTCCTGGCCCCGGGCCACGTCCCACATCCGCACGGTGTTGTCGTAGCCGATGCTGGCCAGCGTGCCGCCGTCCGGCGAGAAATCGATGCCGTAGGTGTCCGTCTGGTGACCGGTCAGCTCGTGCTGCAGCGTGCCTTTGTCCGGATCCCACAGGCAGACCGTGTGGTCCGAGCTGGAGGACGCCAGTAGCCGGCCATCGGGGCTGTACCGCAGCCCCCGCACGACCCCTCCGTGCCCCACCAGCTCACGGAGCAGTTCGCCGGTGTTCGGATCCCAGATGCGCACCACGTGATCTTGCCCACCGGACGCCACATGACGGCCGTCCGGAGAGATGCTGACGGCCCGGACCTTGGCCGTGGCGCCATCCCAGAAACGTTCGGTGTTGTCGGCCAGATTCCACAGCCCGATCTCGCCGCCGAGGGTGCCGGAGACGAGGGTCTCGCCATCGGGCCCGAAATCCACGGTGAGCACCTGGTCCACATGGCCGCGAAGCACGCGGGCGGCGCGCGTGCGGGTGTCGAAGAGGTAGATCGCCCCATCGTGGCTGGCGCCGGCCACCGTGCCGCCATCGGGGGAGTAGGCCACGTCGTAGACCACGCCGCCCAGGTCCCGTTTCCATTGCAGTGGGGTGCGCTTGACCTGCCACCACAGGGCCCGCGCCAACGGGGAGTCCTGGGTCTCGATGGAGGCCCGCAGCTTGGCCCGCGCTTCCAGCAGGTCCTCCCGCATCACCGAGGCCCTGGCGCTCTCCCGCTGCACCTCGGCGCGCTGGGTCTCGGCCAGGGCCCGCTGCTGGCGAGCCACCTGCGCCTGGAGGGCCAGGACCAGCGCCACCGCGACGGTGACGACCAGCACCGTGGTGACGATGACCTGGTTGCGGCGCTTCTTCCAGGTATCCTTGGCCGCCCCCGCATCCAGGAACTCGCGCACCAGCGCGGGGAGCGGGTCGATCCGTCCTGCCAGCCGGAGGGCGTCCCGCAGCGCATCCCCCAGCCACACCTCCTCCGCGTGCCGGCCCCGCCGGTCCCACAGCTCGGCCGCCTGGCTGATCTCGTCGAGGAAGACCATCTCCTCCCGGCTTTCTTCGATCCAGTGGGAGAGGCGCGACCAGGTACGGATCAGCGATTCGTGGACCAGCTCCAGCTCGGCGTCGCCGGCCACCGTCGACGAGATCCCGTCGAAGCTGTGCAGCGCCTCGAGGCCCCGGGCTTTGCGGACCAGGATCAGGCGTTCGCTGACCAGACGATCGAGGATACCTTCGGCGGCGTCGCCCAGCCCCTCCAGCAGGGCGCCGCGCGGGGTCACACGGCGGGTCTCCTCCGTGGTCACCAGGCGCAGGAAGATGGCCTTGGCCACCCGCAGATGCTGGGATGGGAGGGCGTCGAGGATTCCGTCCGCGTGGTGCGCCAGCGCCCCCTCCACGCCCCCGAACTCCCCGTAGACGCTCTCGCACAGCTGCCGGCGATTGCGGTCGCGTTTTTCCCACAGCATGCGGCCGGCGAACTGCAGCAGCGGCAGCGCGGAAGGCTCCCCGTTGACCGCATCGACCATGCGCTTCACCAGATCGGGATCGTCCGCCCCGGGTCCTTGGCCAGGCAGCGGGCCACCAGCCGGGCCATGGGCCGGGGGACGTCGTCGGGGAGCCCTGGCAGAGGGTCGGGCTTGGTGATGGCGCGGCAGAGCTGGACGAAGCCGTGGTCCGCCAGGGGGTGCCGGCCGCCCAGCATCTCGTGGAGGATCATGCCCAGCGCCCAGACGTCCGTGGCGCCGGTGGTCTGCTCGCCGTTCCACTGCTCCGGGGGCATGTAGGCTGGTGTGCCGCGGACCCCGTCGCTCTTGGGGCTCGCCGCCGGATCCTCGTCCCGTGGGTGGAGGGCGTCGTCGGGCAGGTGTGGATCGTCGAGGGCCTCGGACACGACCGCCTTGGCCAACCCGAAATCCAGCACGCGGAGGCGGCCATCCCTGGGGATCATGACATTGGCCGGCTTGAGATCCCGGTGCAGCAGCTGGTGCCGGTGCGCCTCCTGGAGCGCCTCGGCGATGGCCAGCCCGATGCGCAGCGCCTCCCGCTGCCCGGGCCGCTCCTCCCGGAGGCGTTCGCGCAGCGTCTGCCCTTGCAGGTATTCCAGCGCCACGTAGGGGTGGCCCTGGTGTTCGCCGACGGCGTGGATCGTGATGATATGCGGGAAGTTGAACTGAGCCGTGGCCCGCGCCTCGAAGAGGAAACGCTCCACCGCTTCGGGGGAGCCGATGGCCTTGCGGTGCAGGACCTTCAGCGCGACCATCCGGCCCAGGGAGCGGTCGCGGGCCAGGAACACCTCGCCCATGCCGCCGCGCCCGATCGGGCGCAGAACTTTGAAGTGGTCCACCTCGGTGCCGGGCATGATGACGTGTTCTTCGCCAGTCAGATCATCCAGCTCCGGCTGGGATCCGAAGGGCAGGTTCCCGCCCGGGTCCGTGTCCACCCGCACGCTCTCGAACGCCCGGGTGGGAGCATCGGCAAAATCGCGCAGCAGATCCGCCGCGTCAGAGCGGGGATCGTTTGCGTCCTCGGGCGGGTCGTCCCTGGCCATGGGTAGGGTTGCTCCAGCGCGTAGCGATCTTTAACTCGACTTTATCCTCACGGGCAGCCCGGTGAAACCCTGCGCTGATGGCGTTGTCAACGCGGAGCCAAGGGGATACAACGATCTCTCTAGGTTTCCGGAGGTCCCATGCCGAACGAAAATTCTCCCGCCGACCGGCCGTTCGAGCCCGTGCCCAGGCAGGCCTGGCGCGAACGCGTCGATCAGGAACTCAAGGGCGCGCCCTACGACAAGGCCCTGCGACGACGCACGCCGGAAGGGGTGACGCTGGAGCCGCTGTACACGGCCGAGGACTGGCGGTGCGACGGGGATCCGTCCGGATTCCCTGGGCGCCAACCGTTCACCCGCGGCTCGACGGCGCTCTCGACGGCGGACGGCTGGGCCGTCTGCCCGCGGCTGGAGGGGGTGGATCCGGATCAGCTGGCTTCGGATTTTGCCCGCGACCTGGCGGGGGGCGCCGGGGCGATCTGGCTTCCCATCGATCGCGCCGGCCGCATGGGGCTGGACGCCGGGCGGCCGGACGCCATCACCTACGTGGGCGTGGACGGCAGCCCGCTGTCGTCAGTGGACGACATGGCGGGCGTGTTCCGGGAGACGGATCCGGCGACGATCCGCTGGGTCATCGATGCCGGCGCCAACTTCATCCCCGCGGCGGCGACGCTGCTGGCTTGGCTGGCCGATCGCGGCGTGGATCCAGGCCGCATCCATTGCCTGCTGGGCGCGGACCCGCTGGGAGCGCTGGCCGCGGACGGTGAGATCCCATCGACGCTGGAGACCGCCCTGGAGGAGATGGGGGAGCTGGCCTCCTATGCCCGCGACGAGCTGCCCGCGTCTCGCTCCGTCTGCGTATCGACGCTGCCCTACCACGGGGCCGGGGCCCACGCGGTCCAGGAGCTGGCCTTCGCCATCGGCACGGGGGTGGACTACCTGCGCAGCCTGGACAAAGCGGGCCTGGGCGCCGGCGACGCGGCTGCCCAGATCGTCTTCCGGGTGGCTATCGGCCGCGATTTCTTCATGGAGATGGCCAAGCTGCGGGCGCTGCGTCTGCTATGGGGCAAGGTCGTCGCCGCCTGCGGGTCGGAGGCGGCGGCGCCGTACATCCACGCGGTCACCTCCCCGCGAACGCTGACCCGGCGGGATCCGTGGGTCAACATGCTCCGCGTCACATCCCAGTCCTTTGCCGCCGTGGCCGGCGGTGCGGAGATGATCACCGCCTTGCCCTTCGATGAAGGATTCGCCCGACCCGGTGCCCTGGGCCGGAGGGTGGCCCGCAACACACAGATCCTGCTGCAGGAGGAGAGCCACCTGGGGGAGGTGGTCGATCCGGCGGGGGGTTCCTGGTTCGTGGAGTCGTTGACCGAGCAGCTGGCGGCCCAGGCGTGGGAGCAGTTCCGCGCCATCGAGCGGGCGGGCGGCATGGCGTCCTGCCTGCTGTCCGGAGCGATACAGGCTCAGGTGACCGAGAGCCACAACCGGGAGGCGGTGCGGCTGGCCCTGCGCAAGGCCCCCATCACCGGCGTGAGCGAGTTCCCCGATGTGGAGGAGAAGCCCATCGCCACCAGCGTCGCGCCGGATGTGGGCGCCGAATGGACCGGCACCGTGCGCCCGCTGAACGTGGGTGCGGGGCTGGAGGCGTTGATGGCGGCGACCGGACGCCGCATCGGCGTCTGCATCGATGCGGCGCGGGAGGGCGCGACCGTTTCCCTGCTGGGGGACGCGCTGCGCCGGGACACGAAACGCACCACCGTGGAGCGGTTCGCGCTGCACCGGGATAGCGAACCCTTCGAACAGCTTCGGGATGCCAGTGACGCGGCGGCGCGGCAGGGCAGCCGGCCGGCGGTCTTCCTGGCCAACCTGGGGACCCTACCCCAGCACAAGGCGAGGGCCGGGTTCGCCGAGAATCTGTTCGGCGTGGGCGGCATGGCCGTCCAACACGGCACCGGCACCGGCGAGGCGATGGCGCTGGGGGCCGCCCGGACCCTGGCGGGACAGTTTGCGGCCAGCGGGGCCCAGGTGGCCTGCATCTGCGGTACCGACAGCCAGTACGCGGCCATGGGAGCGGAGGCCGCCCGGGCCCTGGCGGAGGCTGGCGCCGGGAGGATCTTGCTGGCCGGCAAGGGGGGCGAGATGGAGCAGGCCCTGCGTGACGCCGGCGTGAGCGAGTTCATCTTCCTGGGGTGTGACGTCCAGCAATTACTCGGCGGACTGCTGGCGGGACTGGGGGTGCTGCGATGATTCCCGATTTCAGCGATCGCACGTTCGAAGAGCTCCTGGCATCCGGCGACGGCAGCCTGGAACAATGGCAGCAGGAGGCCCGGGAGGCCGCCGGGCCGCGGGCGGCGGATGCCCGCCTCACCACGCCCGAGGGGATCGACCTCAAGCACCTGTATACCGCCGCGGACCTGGACGGCATCGTGGCGTTGGGTACGATGCCCGGCTTCCCGCCCTTCCTGCGGGGCCCGTACAGCACCATGTACGTACGCCGCCCCTGGACCATCCGCCAGTACGCCGGCTTCTCCACCGCCGAGAAGTCCAACGCGTTCTACCGGCGCAACCTGGCGGCGGGGCAAAAGGGGCTCTCCATCGCCTTCGACCTGGCCACCCACCGGGGCTACGACTCGGACCATCCGCGGGTCATGGGCGACGTGGGCATGGCCGGGGTGGCCATCGACTCCATCTTGGACATGCGGATCCTGTTCGACGGCATCCCGCTGGATCAGATGAGCGTCTCCAT